>NZ_JADDIL010000041.1:0-78836 GCF_020826795.1 Microtetraspora sp. AC03309
GGGCGGGAGGGCCGGATGACAGCGGAGAGCGATCCGGCCGTGAGCACGCAGGAGGGTGCCGGGCTGGACGACGCCACGGCGCTTCGCCTGCTGCGCGACGGCGCGCTGGACGTGGCGGGCCGCCTGGTCGAGGCCACCAACATGACGCTCTACTGTTCGATTCGTCTGGGTGAGATCGTCGCCGCGTGCGTGTACAAGCCGGTCCGCGGCGAGCGGCCGCTGTGGGACTTCCCCGACGGCACACTGGCCGCCCGCGAGGTCGCGGCCTACGAGGTGGCGGCGGCCACCGGGTGGCGGATCGTCCCGCCGACGGTCTATCGCGACGGCCCGTTCGGGCCGGGGATGGTCCAGCTGTGGATCGACACCGACCCGGAGGCCGACCTCATCTCCCTGGTACGCGGCCGGACCCCCGCGCTGCGCCGCATGGCCGTCTTCGACGCCGTCGTCAACAACGCCGACCGCAAGGGCGGGCACCTGCTGCCGCTGCCCGACGGGCACATCTACGGCGTCGACCACGGGGTCTGCTTCTCGGTTGAGGACAAGCTCCGCACCGTGCTGTGGCAGTGGCGCGGCAAGCCCCTCTCCCGCGAGGCGGTCTCCGTCCTGGTCCATCTGGAAGGCGAGATCGACCGCGGACGCCTGGGGCGGCGCCTGCGGGAGCTCCTCACCCAGTCCGAGGTGGAGGCGACATGGGAGCGGGTCCGGCGGCTGATCGACGCCGGGACGCATCCATACCCGTCCGAGGACTGGCCGGCGGTTCCGTGGCCACCGATCTGAAACACCCCGGATACTTGTGCAAATCGCTTGAAACCATGCACTCTGCATGAGTCTCTACCGATTCTGGAGGGAACGGGCATTGTGTACGGTGATCGTCAGCGTGGACCCCGAGGCCCGCGTGCCGGTGGTTCTCGTGGGTGTCAGGGACGAGTTCGTGGCGCGGCAGTGGATGTCCCCGGCCCGGCACTGGCCGGACCACCCCGGCCTGATCGGCGGGCGTGACCTGCGGGCGGGCGGCACCTGGCTGGCCGTCGATCCGGCTTCCCGGCGGGTGGCCGCCCTGCTGAACGGGCAGGGGATCGCGGCGCCGGAGGACGTCCGCCGCTCCCGGGGCGACCTTCCGCTCCGCGCCGCCGCGGCGGGAGAGCTGCCGCGGCTGGATCTCACCTCCTACGATCCCTTCCATCTCGTCGTGGGCGGCATCGACGGCGTTCGGCTGTGGAGCTGGAACGGCGAGCGGGTGTCGGAGGAGAAGCTCCCCGCGGGCGTGCACATGATCGTCAACTGCGGCTGGGAGCAGTGCGAGGACAATCCGCGCGTCTCCTGGTTTCGGCCCCGGTTCGCGGCGGCCGCACGGCCGGCGCGGATGGGCTCCGGGTCCCCCACCAGGTTCTGGGGCGAATGGCTTCCCCTGGCGTCGGGAGACGGGCTGGCCCTGGACGATCCCCGGGCCCTGGTGTTCCGGGCGACGACCGAGGACGGCCAGATCTTCGGGTCGCTCTCGATCACGCTGATCGCCCTGGCCGACGAGGGCGTCCGCTACGACTTCTGCCCGGTTCCCGGAGATCCCTCGTCCTGGCATCAGATCGAGACGGGTGACCGGCCCCACCCGATGAAGCGTGGGAGATATGTCGGATAACCGCCCGGGTGATCCGAGCTCTCCCCGGCGCGGATAGGCTCGGTTCATGCGATCGTGGTCTGCTCCGAACATCCCCAAGCTGCCCGGTTCGGGCCTCCCTCTCCGCCTGTACGACACCGCCGCGCGTGAGGTCCGTGGGACCAGGCCGCAGAGCGAGGCCAGGATGTACGTCTGCGGCATCACGCCCTATGACGCGACCCACCTGGGGCACGCCAACACCTACCTCGCCTTCGACCTGGTGAACCGGGCGTGGCGGGACGCGGGCCACGAGGTCCACTACACCCAGAACTCCACGGACGTCGACGATCCGCTGCTGGAACGCGCCGAGGCGACGGGTGTCGACTGGCAGGAGCTCGCCGAGCGCGAGATCGAGCTCTTCCGCACCGACATGGAGGCGCTCCGCGTCGTCCCGCCCCGCGAGTACGTCGGGGTGACCGAGGTCGTCGACCAGGTCGTGGAGCTGATCGCCAGGCTCGGCGACCGGGGCGCGACCTACCGCCTCGACGACGACGTGTACTTCTCGGTGGCGGCGGCGCCCAAGTTCGGCGCGGTCTCCGGCTATTCCGAGGAGCAGATGCTGGAGCTGTTCGGCGAGCGCGGCGGCGACCCCGGCCGCGAGGGCAAGCGCCACCCGCTCGACTGGCTGCTGTGGCGTGGCCACCGTCCGGGCGAGCCGTCGTGGCCCTCTCCGTTCGGCCCGGGCCGTCCCGGCTGGCACGTCGAGTGCACGGCGATCGCGCTGGCGAACCTCGGCACCGGGTTCGACGTGGCCGGCGGCGGCTCCGACCTGATCTTCCCGCACCACGAGATGGGCGCCTGCGAGGGGCATGTGGCGACCGGCGAGTGGCCGTTCGCCCGCGCGTACGTCCACGCCGGGATGGTCGCGCTGGACGGCGAGAAGATGTCCAAGTCCAAGGGCAACCTCGTCTTCGTCTCCAAGCTGCGCCAGGTCGCCGATCCCATGGCCGTACGGCTCGCGCTGCTGGACCGGCACTACCGGTCCGACTGGGAGTGGACCCCGGACCAGCTCGCCGAGGCCGAGGCCAGGTTGGCGCGGTGGCGGTCGGCCGTCGCCCGTCCCTCGGGTCCGGACGGGCGGGCCGTGCTCGACCAGGTCAGGGAGCGGATCGCCGCCGACCTGGACGCGCCGGGAGCGCTGCAGGCGATCGACCGGTGGGCCGGCGAGGAGGGCACCGACACGGAGGCCCCGGATCTGGTGAGGGACGTCGCCGACGCGCTGCTCGGGATCGCCCTGTGACGACCGCGCGGGCGGAACCGCCGACAGTCAGCTGATTTTCAAGATTTTCTCAGGCCCGTCTCAACCTTGGCTGCTTCCGTGAGGAGTGCTATAGCGTTGATCGGAGACCGGGGGGCTCCGGGTGTGAGCCGGCTCAAAGGGGAGACACCGTGCGTGTTCGATTCCGCCGATGGGCCGGCACCGCCGCCGGTGCGACGCTTATGGGGCTGATCCTCATCGCGTGCACGCTGGGAAACGGCACGTCCAGCCGGGCGGTCTCCACGACGGAGGTCACCGCCACCGAGGCGGCGGCGACCGCGTCCACGTGGCCGGTCTTCGGGTTCACCCACACGCAGTACACCGTCGACTACGGTCGGCAGCCGGCGCTCAGGACGGTGCGCAACGCGATCGCCGAGAAGCGCGTCCTGCAGAACCAGCACATCATGGGGTTCGGCGCGCTCAACCCCGAGCCCAGTCCGGGCAAGTACGACTTCGCCAGCCTGGACGACCGGATAGAGCTGATCCGTAAGACCCGCGGCATCCCCGTCATCACGCTGTGCTGCGCGCCCGACTGGATGAAGGGCGGATCGCCGGGCGAAACCGACTGGAACCGGATCGAGGCGGCGCCGCTTCCCGGTCACTACCAGGACTTCGCCGACCTGGCGGCCAAGGTCGCCAGGAGATACCCGGACGTCACCCACTTCATCGTGTGGAACGAGCTCAAGGGTTTCTTCGACGAGGACAAGCATCGGTGGAACTACGAGGGTTACACCGACATGTACAACCGGGTCTACAAAGCGCTGAAGGACGTCAATCCGAAGATCGAGGTCGGCGGCCCCTATCCCGCGCTCGGCGGCTTCGACGCGCCGTCGGAGTTGCACGGCGACTGGGGCAACGTGGACCAGCGGGTGCTCGACGCCCTGCGTTACTGGATCAGGCACAACAAGGGCGCGGACTTCATCGTCGTCGACGGGACGTCCGAGAGCGACAAAGGGCTGGTCCCCGACGAGTTCGGCGCGCTGAAGAAGTTCTCCGCCGTCAACGGGTGGCTGCGCCGGCACACCGACCTGCCGATCTGGTGGGCGGAGTGGTACGCCGAGCCGGCCGACTCGGGCTGGCCGGAGAATAAGCGGCTCGCCGTGCACGCCGCCGCGATGATGGAGTTCGCCCGCAGCCGGACGGCCGCCGCCCTCTACTGGAGCCGCCAGGAGGAGGGCGAGGAGTGCCCCGAGGGCTGTCTGTGGACGAGTCCGCGCGCGGGCGGGGGCGGAAAGCCCACCGCGCTGCTCCGCCTCCTGCAGGAATTCGCCCGATCGTTCCCGCAGGGCACCAAGACGGTGCCGGTCGACGTCGCGCCCTCGTCCGTACTGGCGCTCGCCCAGCAGGCGCGGATCGTCGTGGTGAACACACAGGACAAAGCGGTCAAAGCCACGGTCGATGGAAAAGAGGTCGATCTGTCGCCTTATGAGGTGCGCTGGATTTCCCGCGGGTGATAATCCGCTCAGGTAGCATTTTTCAGCATGAGCGACCACAATTGGCCTTCCGTTGCGGCCGTCATCACCACTCGCGGTGACCGCGCCGACTTTCTCCGGGAGGCGATCGAGTCGATCGTCGCCCAGGACTATCCGGGTCGAATCAATGTAATGGTGGTATTCGACCGCGCCGAGCCCGACGAGAGCCTCACCGAGCTGGGAGACGGGCCGATGCGCGAGGTGCGCGTCATGCTCAGCGACCGGCCTCCCGGCTCCTCCGCGAGCAGGAACGCCGGGATCCTCGCCACCGAGTCCGACCTGGTCGGGTTCTGCGACGACGACGACTCCTGGTTGCCCGGCAAGCTCAGGAGCCAGGTCACCGCCCTGCGGTCGCGGCCCCGCGCGTTGTTCGCCTCCTGCGGGGCGATCACGACGTACGACGGATGGTCCGCGGAGTGCATGTGGTCCAAGCCGCAGATCGCGCACGCCGACCTGCTCGTCTCCCGGGTGAAGGAGGCGAACACCGACTCCTTCCTCGCCTACCGCAGCGCGCTGCTCGGCCCGATCGGACTGTTCTCCGAGGAGATCCCCGGCGGGTTCGCCGAGGACTACGAGATGCTGCTGCGCGCCGCGCGGCACTCGCCCATCGTCTACGCGCACGAGGTGGGGGTCCGGGTCCGCGGTCACGGCCGGACGTCGCACTTCACCGGGAACTGGGAGACCATCGCGTCGGCGAACGAGTGGCTGCTCGACGCCTACCCCGAGTTCAGGTCGGAGCGCCGCGGGTTCGCCCGCATCGCGGGCCAGATCAGCCTCGCCTGGGGCATGCTCGGCCGGCGCGGCACCGCCATGCGCTGGGCCGTGCGCGCCTTCCTCGCCAGCCCGCTGGAGATCCGGTCGTACGTCGTGACGGCGCTGGCGATGCGCGCGGTGAGCAGGTCGTGGGTCCAGCGCCGCCTCGACGCCATCGGGGCCACTTCCTAGGGGTACGCTCCGGAGCGCGTGTCTAGATGTGCACGCTGTCCGCGATCCGGGCGATGCCGTCGATCAGCGGCGGTATCGCCCCGATGTGCCCCGCCGTACGGACCGGGCGGATCCGCCGGACCATGGTGCGCAGCCACTTCTCCGCCGGGGCGGCGTGCAGCCGGAGCGAGCCGAACCCGTCGCCGATGCAGGCCCTGGTGAAGGCGTAGGGCCCCTGGTCGCGGTACGGATCGACCGTCACGCAGCCGTAGGTGTAACCGGCGGCCCGGACCGCGTCCAGGACGCGGACGTCGGCGGCGCCGTACGGATAGCAGATGCCGTCGGCGGGCTGGCCGGTGATGTCCCGCAGGATCTCGCGGCTGCGGGACAGCTCGTCCGCCAGTACCTGGTCGTCCAGCGTGGTCAGCGAGGTGTGGGTCAGCCCGTGGGACGCGATCTCCATCCCGGCGTCGGCGGCCTCGCGGAGGTGGTCGGCGCCCATCAGCTCCTTGCGCGGGCCGGGCTGATCCCATTTGTTGAACTGGCTGAGCAGCCCCGACACGATGTACAGGCTCGCGGTGAAGTCGTACCGCCGGAGGATCGGGAGCGCCTGCTCCATGAAATCGACGTAACCGTCGTCGAACGTGAGCGCGATCATGCCGCTCGGGTCGTCGGCGGAGAGCAGCTCCCGCATCGTGACACCGCGTTTGTCCTGCTTGTAGATCCATCTGATCTGCGACTCGAAATTCTCCGGAGTGACAGTCAGGGTGTAGGGATCGTACGTGTAGTGATCGATTGAGTGGTACATCCAGATCGCAGGCACGCAAGAAGTCTAGAGAATTCATTTACTCGGCCTTCGAGTTCGTGATCGCATCGTGACCAGGATGCTTCGCGGCGAAAGCCGCACGTTCCCGCAAACCCCATGAATAACAGGGTGCGCTGCTACGATCACGGTCATGAGCGAACAGCGCCTGCCTTCGGTGGCGGCTGTCATCTGCACTCGAGGGGACCGTGCCGAGCTCCTGCGGGAGGCGGTGGACTCGATCGTTCATCAGGATTACGCGGGCCCGATCACCATCATGGTGGTGTTCGACCGCGCCGTGCCCGACGAGAGCCTCACCGAGCTGGGAGACGGGCCGACGCGCGAGGTGCGCGTCATGCTCAGCGACCGGCCCGCAGGCTCCTCGGCCTGCAGGAACGCCGGGATCCTCGCCACCGAGTCCGACCTGGTCGGGTTCTGCGACGACGACGACTCCTGGTTGCCCGGCAAGCTGACCGCGCAGGTGGCCGAGCTCGTACGGCGTCCCGAGGCGGGGTCCGTGGCCTGCGGCGCCGTCACGATCCACGACGGCTGGACCTCCGAGTGCGTCTGGGACAAACCGGAGATCACGTTCTCCGACCTGCTGCGCTCCCGGGTGAAGGAGGCCTCGCCCTCCTCGTTCGTGGTCCGCCGTGAGCTGCTGCTCGGCTCCGTGGGGATGTTCTCCGAGGAGATCCCCGGCGGGTTCGCGGAGGACTACGAGATCCTGCTGCGCATGGCGGGGCATTCCCCCGTGGTGTACGTGCGCCAGGTCGGGGTGCAGGTCCGGGTGCAG
Organism: Microtetraspora sp. AC03309; assembly: GCF_020826795.1. NCBI lineage: Bacteria > Bacillati > Actinomycetota > Actinomycetes > Streptosporangiales > Streptosporangiaceae > Microtetraspora > Microtetraspora sp. AC03309. The sequence continues at coordinate 6,904 of NZ_JADDIL010000041.1, forward strand.
GGGCGCACCTCGCACTTCACCGGCAACTGGGCGGTCATCGCCGAGGCGCTGGAGTGGCTGCTCGCCGAATACCCCGCGTTCTCGGGGGTGCGCCGGGGGTATGCCAGGCTGGCCGGGCAGATCGCCCTGTCCAAGGGGATGCTGGGTGAGCGGAGGGAGTCGCTGCGCTGGGCCTCCCGGGCGTTTCGCGCCAGCCCGCTCGAGATCCGCTCCTACGTGGTCGCGGCGATGGCCCTGCACGCGGTCAGCCGGTCCTGGGTGCTCGCGCGGCTCACCGCCGCCGGCGCCACCAGCTGAACCGGCGTCATCCCGTTCTCCCGCTCATCCCGCCGACTCCGTCGCGCCGCCCTCGCCGCGCGGCTGCGCCGCGGTCTTCCCGCGCAGGTTCCCGTAACGTCGAAGCACCCGGTCCGCGATGCCGTACAGGCGGGGCCGGTCCAGGATGTACTGCTTCGCCCCGCGCATCGGTGAGTTCCTGACCCAGTGCAACGCGGCGCCCGCCGAGCGGCGGCGGACGCACCCCTCGCCCACCATGTGGCCGCTCGTCCGCAGGTTCTGCTTGTAGTCGTCGCCCTTGCTGACGCTCCAGTCCATCTGGGTGATCCCGTCCTGCGCCGCGGCCTTGGCCATCAGCAGGTGCTGGACGAGCCCGGGGGAGTACTTGGAGTACTCGGCGTCGTACGCGGGGAACCAGCCGGCGAGGAGCGGGCCCGAGCGCAGGCCGATGTGCCCGGCGATCGGCGCGTCCCCGGCGTACAGCATGGTCAGCAGCCCGGCGCAGCCCGGCGCCCGGCTGGCGTGCAGCCGCTCGACCAGCTCCACCACCCATGGCTGCCCGAACCGGTCCTGACGGCCGATCCGGCGGTACTGGCTCGACTTCCACCGCATCAGCGTGCGCAGGTCGCCGATGTCGGCGCTGTGCAGTTCCACCCGCAGCGGCCCGACGTCGCGGCCGAGCTTGCGCTCGCGGTAGAGGCCCATCTTCAGCGTGCGGGGGGCGTTGGCCTTCACCTTCGCGAGGTAGTCGTCGTAGCCGCCGCCCACGTCGATGAGCACCGACTCCGCCTCGACGGCCGCGAACGGGGCGAACCAGGGCTGCCCGCCGACCAGGAACTCGAACTCCCAGACGTTCAACCGGGAGCCGCGGAGCAGCGCCGCCGGGTCGAACCCCGCCCCGGGCCGGTGGACGACCCCCTGCGCCAGCGAGACCCAGCCGGCGATCGGCCTGCCCACCCCGAGCGGGCGCCGTTCGAAGGGGAAGAAGCCGACGGTCTCGTTCCCCTCGGTGAGCACCGCGACGAACGCGTCGTCCCGCACCTCGCCGACGGCCATGGTGAATTCCGGGGACAGAAACGGGCTGGCCAAATGAGGTTGGGAGTCCTGCATCGACCGCCATTCCGCCTGTTCGCCGGGGCCGAGCTCATGGGGGCGGATGACCGAGATCTGCATGAGATCCTTTCGCGGCGGGGGGAATGCCCATTGTAGGGCGCCAGAATGCCGCGATGTGGGATCCTTTGGGAGTGAAGCTCATCGCTGATCTCGACATCGCGAAGCTGGACTTCTGGGAGCGGCCCGTCTCCGAGCGGCACGAGGCTTTCGCGTGGCTCAGGGAGCAGGAGCGTCCTTTGTTCTTCGCCCAGCCCAAGGTTCCCTTGGCGCGCGCGGGCAAGGGTTTCTACGCACTGGTACGCCACGCGGACGTGACCGAGGCGAGCAGGAACGGCGCGGTATTCGCCAACAGTCCAGCGGTTACTAATCCAGAACCACCCAAATGGGTGAAATACATCTATGGCGACTCCTTGGAGAACAAGGACGCGCCCGAACACACCCGGTTGCGGCGCATCGTCTCCAGGGCTTTCGCCCCCCGGATGATGGCGCGGCTGGAAGAGCACATGCGGCGTCGCGCGGAGGAGGCCGTGTCGGCCCTCGCCGCCGCCGGTCCCGGCGACTTCGTCGAGTTGGTCACGCAGACGTACACCACCCATGTCGTCTGCGACCTGCTGGGCATCCCGGACGCCGACCGCCCGCAGGTCCTGCGCTGGGTACGCGACACGGTGGAGTACCAGGCGGTACGCAGCGATCCCAAGGGCATGCTGCGGCACGCGGCGAAGAACACCAGGGCCACCTTCGGCCTGCGCAACCTGGTGATCCGGCTGGGCAGGGAGCGCAGGAAGGAGCCCGGCGACGACGTCATCTCGGCCTTGGCGGGCGCCGACGTCGAGGGCGAGCGGCTGACCGGCATGGAGCTGGGCGCGTTCTTCCTGCTCCTCGTGGTGGCCGGCATCGACACCCCCGGGCACACCATGTCACACGCCCTCGCGCTGCTCAGCGAGCATCCCGACCAGCGCGAGCTGCTGCTCTCGGACTACGACAGGTACATGCCGGGCGCCGTGGACGAGATCGTGCGGTACGCCTCGCCCATCACGCAGCTCCAGCGGACCGTCACCGCGGAGTACGAGCTGCGCGGGCAGCGGCTGGCGCCCGGAGACAAGGTGGTGCTCTTCTACAACTCGGCGAACAGGGACGAGCGGGTCTTCACCGACCCCGGCGTCTTCGACATCTCGCGGGGCCCCAACGCGCACGTCGCCTTCGGTGGTCCGGGCGCCCACTACTGCCTGGGCGCCCATCTGGCCAAGCGCGAGCTGACCGTGCTCTTCCAGGAACTGTTCACCCGCCTGCCGGACGTCCGGCTCGCCGCGCCCCCCGAGCCCATGGTGTCCACGTTCAACAACGCGATCAGGCGGCTGCCCGTCACGTTTTCGTGAGCCGCGCGTAGCCCTTGAGCACGCGGTCCGCCTTGTCGCGCAGGAAAGGGTTGGCCAGCACCGTGTTGCGGAGCGTCCGTACGGGCGTGCTGGCCAGCCAGTGCAGACCCGCGGCCGGTGAGAGGCGGGCCACCCGGCCCTCGGCCACCTCCAGGTCGTGGGTCTTGAGCTTCTCCTTGTAGTCCTTCTCGCCCCGGCCCATGTCGATCAGCGTCAGCCCCGTCGCGGCGAAGTCCCTGGCGATGTCCAGGTGCATGACCATGCCGGGGGAGTACCGCGCGTACTCCACGTCGTAGGTGGGGAACCACATGCACAGCCGGCTCCCCGTGCGCACGCCGAAGTGCCCGGCGATCAACCGCTCCCCGGCGTACAGCAGGGACAGGCTGCCGGCGAACCGGTCGGTGCGGATCGCGTGCAGCCGCTCCACGAGCTCGACGATCCACGGATGCGCGAACCGGTCCATGCGGCCGGTGCGGCGGTACTGGGCCGACTTCCAGGCGAGCAGTTCGCGCAGCGCCGCGCCGTCGGAGGACTCGGCGACGTGCCGGACCTCGCCCACCTCCCGGCCGAGCCGTCCCCGCTGGTAGCGCGTCATCTTGTGCGTCTTGGGGGAGCGCCGCCGCAGCGTGGCGAGGTAGGCGTCGAACCCGTCGCCGATGTCGATGGCGGGCGAGGGGAAACGGGCGGAGTGATGGGGGACGAACATCGGCTGCCCGACGTGGAGGTGGTCGAACTCCCAGGTGGCGAGGCCACTCGCGCGCAGCAACCGGGTGGCGTCGATTTCGAGGCCCTGGGCGTACACCATGCCCTGGAGATCGGTGAGGCCCGCGCCGACCGGCCGCCCGATGCCCAGGCGGTGTTTCTCGAACGGAAAGAATCCCGCGATTCCGGAACCGTCGCTCACGACGGCGACGCGCACGTATGGGCGAAGGCTCCCGACGGTCTGGACGAACTCGGGGGAGAGAAAGGGATTGTCCTGCTCCGGATCCGCGTCCTGGAACTTTCGCCATCGGTCGAGTTCCGGCTCACCGAGGTCGTTGGGGTGGATCACAGAAATCTGCACCACGCCATAATCTCGCTTTAAACCCGATAAGCGACCCCAAACGCCCGCAAGGGCCATCTCGCATCGATATTCTTTCGCGCGTGGGACGGCATTCGAGTGGTATCGCGCTGCCTCGTTGGCCGCTTGCCCTCGGCCTGATTGTGATCATGGTCGCCGCGATGGCCGCGATTCTGGGAGGAGCCGCCGCCCGGCGCTCCGGCGCCAAGCCCACGCCGCGCCCGGCCGTGGCGGTGGCGCCGCTGTCCTTCGACCAGGCGCGTACGCCGGAACGATGGCCCCGGTGGGGGATGACGCACACGCAGTACAGCGTCACCGAGGACGGGCCCGCGGCGGCGGAACGGGCGCGTGAGGCGCTCGGCGCGCGGGCCGTGGTGCAGAACCAGCACATCATGGGGTTCGGGGCGGGCAATCCGGAGCCGAAGCCGGGAGAGTACGACTTCTCCTCGCTCGACGAGCGGGTCAGGCTCATGGTGGAGACCGGAGCCGCTCCTGTCATCACCCTCTGCTGCGCTCCCGACTGGATGAAGGGCGGGCGTTCCGGCGACACCGACTGGAGCCTGCTGGAGATCGCGCCGCGCCACGAGCACTTCCCCGACTTCGCCCGGCTCGCCGCCGCCATGGCCCGGCGCTACCCGAACGTTCGCCACTTCATCGTGTGGAACGAGTTCAAGGGGTTCTGGGACGGCCCGCGCCGGGAGTGGAACGCCGCCGCCTACACCGAGCTCTACAACCAGGTGTACGACGCGCTCAAGGCGGTGAACCCGGAGATCAAGGTGGGCGGGCCCTACGTGCCGGTGGCCAGCCGGGCCGGGGACGCGGCCGCCTCCGAGGTCGCGGGGCCCTGGGGCTCGGTGGACCGCAAGGTGCTGAAGGCCGTGGACTACTGGCTGCGCCACAAGCGGGGCGCGGACTTCGTCGTGGTGGACGGCGGGGTGACCTCCGAGGACGGGCGGGCTCGGCCGGACGAGTTCACCGCGCTCGGCAAATTCGGCGCGATGACCAGGTGGCTGCGCGGACACTCCGACCTGCCCGTGTGGTGGGCCGAGTTCTATCCCCTGCCCTGCGCCTCCCTGGAGCCCGGCGGCTCGTGCCCGGCGCTCACCTGGGACGAGCGGCGCCGTACGGCGGTGACGGCGGTCGCGCTGATCGAGCTGGCGGAGAGCGGCGCGGACACCGCGCTCTACTGGGACACGCATCGGCCGAAGACCCGGGACTGCCCGCTGTGCCTGTGGTCCGGCGACGACGGCGCGCCCACGGAGTCCCTGGCGTTGCTCCAGGACTTCGCCCGCTGGTTCCCCGAAGGGACGGAGCTTGTCGCGGTGGACGTCTCCGTCCCCCAGGTGCGCGTGCTGGCGCGGGACGGCCGGATGGTCGTCGTGAACACCACGGACGGCAGGCTCGCGGCGCGCGTGGACGGCGGCGCCGTGACGCTGGAGCCGTACGAGGTGCGCTGGATGGACCGCTGACGGTCACAACCCGAGGCTGACGAAGCGCTCGACCACGACGGCCACCGCGATCACCAGCAGGACGACCGAGACCTGGAGGAGCCGGCGGCGGGCCCGCGTCCGGGGCGATCCGGAGAGCCGCATCGTCTCGGCCGCGATCAGGGTGCCGATGAACAGGACGGCGGCGGCGACGCCCACCGGGGTCCACGTCGTGACGCCCGGCGGTGTCACGGTGAGGTCGGGCGCGGGCGGCACGGAGCCCGCCGGCGGGCGGCGCAGCGCGTACACCGCGGCGTCCTCGTCGGAGTACAGCGTGACCAGGTCGGGTGAGGCGGCCATCGCGGCGCGGATCCGGACGCCCCAGCCAGGGGTGAACCCGCTGCCGAGCGGGTCGGTGACCTCCATCATGGTCTCCTGGTTACGCGCGGCGAGGAGGAACGAGCCGGGCCCCGTCTCGCGCAGCGCCGCCACGATCGGCGCGGTGTCGGACGGATCGACCGGCGCCGAGACGCCCAGCCACTCGATCCGCTCGACGTGCTTCTCCCGCCAGGGGATCACGCTGTAGGCGAGGTCTCCGGTGACGGTGCCGGGCTTCTCCTCCATGGGGGTCAGCATCAGGACGCGCGCGCTCGGCTTGTCATGGGCGTAGATGTAGTCGAGCGCCGCGATCTCGCCAGTGGAGACGCGCTCGAACTGCTCGTTGCCGTACTTGGCGACGTAGAAGCCGCCGGCGAGGGCGAGGGCGGTCACGAAGGCGAGCACCATCGGCAGCCGCGCCCGGAGCCGCACCAGGACGGAGCGGGCGACCCGGCCCTCGCGTACCTCGCGCAGCCGCACGCTGTCCGGCGAGTTGGGGAAGAACGCGTACGCGGCGAGCAGGCAGGCTCCCGGCAGCATGAAGAAGTAGACACGCAGCCCCATCTCGCCGCCGTAGCTCTGCATGGCCATGGCCGACACCGGCATGACCGTCAGCACCAGGGCGACCCGGTCGATCACCTTGCGGCGCAGCCGCCGCAGCAGGCCGATCCCGGCGAGCAGCGCGAGCACCCCGGCGAAGCCGAGCCGCACCTTCAGGACGACGGAGTGCAGCGGGTCTCCGGTGGAGGCGGCGATCCGGCCGGTGGTGTTCGAGCTCAGGTTGCTCACGAGTGACCCGAACGCGCCGAACATGTCCCCCAGATGGCCCGCCCAGTACGGCGTGGCCAGGTAGCTCACCCAGGCGACGGCCAGGGCGCCGACCAGCCAGGGCAGCGTGCCGAGGGAGCAGCGCCGTACGATCACCAGACCGAGGCAGGCCGAGGCCATCATGAACGGCGTGATCTGGTGGCTGGCGGTGGCGGCGGCGCCCAGCAGGATCAGCACCAGGAACAGCACGATCCGGGTCATCGAGTCGGCGGGGCGGGACGTGAACTCGCCGGGATCCGCCTCGTCGAGGCGGCGGACCAGGCGGCCGAGCAGGCTCCTCGGCGTCCTGCCGGTGTCGGCGCGTTCCTCGCGGCCGAACCAGGTGAGCAGGATCGCCAGGAACAGCAGGTACATGAGGTACGTGGTGCCCTGCGGGGAGAAGTAGTCCTGGCCGATCCACTGGAGGGTGACGAACAGGATCGCGGCCAGCCACTTCGCCCGCCGGTCGGCCCGCATCCTGCGCAGGATCAGCAGGAGAGGGATGAGGTAGAGGACGTTCGAGGCGACGGGGTACCAGTTCATGAACTGGCGCAGGTCGTCCATGCCGAGCGCGCTGCCGACGAAGGCGAACAGCGTGAAGAACCCGGGCCAGCTGAAGCGGGCGTCCAGCCCGGGAAGGGTCTCCCCGCTCCTGGCGATGAACTCCACGAACCCGGCGTGCAGCCACGCCGTCGGAAAGCGGGGCTCCGGGGAGACGAGCGCCGAGGCGCCGTGCAGGCAGAAGGCGATGGCGAAGAGCTGCAGGAGCAGCAGGACCGGACGGTAACGACGCTGCGAGAGCGTCACGAAGAACGACGCGACCAGCAGCGCCAGGCCGCCGAGCGCCGCGGGGGGGAGCACGGAGATCAGGCCGAGGCCGTTCATCCGGTCGAGATCGACACCCGTCAGCCGGCTCGGCGGGGCGACCATCGCGAACACGAAGATCGCGAACCCCTCCACCGCCAGCACCGGCAGCACCCACCGCCTCGCCCGCTCGGGCCAGCCGGACGGCGCGCCGTCCGAAGAGGTCGCCCGCATGGGCGCGAGGAGGTGGCTGACGCGGTCGCCGATCGTGGTCACGAAGACCATCATGCGGGAGACGGGGTCCGTCGCGGCGCGCCCCGGAACGATCAGCGCGCGCAGGAGCGAGGGCGCGATCGCGATCGCCACCGCGAGCTGGGCGACGAGGACGGCCACGCCGACGCCGTAGATCCCGAGCCGGGGCAGCAGCAGGAAGGTGCCGCTGAACGCGAGGGCGCACATCGCGCCCTGCACGACGGCGAGGGTCCTGACGCGGCTGCGCGCCCGGAGGACGCCGATGTAGATCTCGATCACGGCCCGGGGCAGCGCGGCCAGCGCGATGAGCCGCAGCAGGCCGGTGGCGTGCTCCGCGTGCCCCGGCCCGAAGACCGCCATGATGTACGGCGCCAGCACGACGGTGGCGAGCACGGCCGGACCGAGGACCATGAACGCGCGGGCGAGGGCGCGACGGCCGTGCTGGGCGAGCATGGCCGTGTCGAAGACGCTCTCCACGGTCAGCGAGGTGGCCATCGTGAAGGCCAGCATCTCCAGGATGCCGCCCAGCATCCCGGTGCTGTAGTAGTAGTTGTACGTCGTCGCGTCGACATGGACGCCCACGATCACGGGCAGCAGGTACGTGATCGCGAGGATGAACGTGGAGCCCAGATAGTCGCCCGCGAGGAAGCGGCCGACCGCGCGCACCGTGGGCGGTGTCCGGTCCGCGGTGTCGCGCGCGTGCTTCGGGACGAGCCTGCGGAACATCAACAGGTTGACCGGCAGCACGGAGATCGCGACCGCGACCACCCAGGACACCGTGATCCCCTGCCGGGGCAGGATCCAGGACAGCGCGACCAGCAGCACGATCTTGACCAGGCTGGACCCGATCGTGCTGAAGGGGACCCAGGTGGCCTTCCGCAAGCCGGTCAGGGCGACGTCCTGGAGGGTGAAGACCACCCAGACCAGGACCGCGCCCGCGAACAGCGCCCCCGGGCCGAACCCGGCCAGGTCGCGGTAGTTGTCCCCCCACCGGTCCAGGGTGAGCAGGAACACCACGGTCGCCAGGCCGGCGGCGGCGAGGGAGACCAGGTAGACCGAGCGGATGAACCGGCCGGTGGCACGGCCGGTGTCCGGGACGAACCGCGTCAGGGTGCCGACGAAGCCGAACGACGTGATCGCCGCGAGGAGGCGCATCGCCCCGATCACCGCCATCGCGCGGCCGCCGTTCGCGGTGTCGTACAAGCGGGCCGCGAGCACCCAGTAGACCAGGCCGAGCGCGCCGGATCCGGCCGCGCTCACCATGAGCGCGTACGCGTTGCGCAGGAGGGGGTCGCGCAGGCCGAGGGTGAAGCGTCCGCGGGGCGTGCGCCCCGGATCCTCCCGCGTCACGTCGTCGGGCGTCGTGCGGGGGAGGATCTCAGTCACGGGCTCGCTTCCAGCGGTACAGCGGGCACTCCCACGTCGGGCCGGTCAACGGGAACGCGTCGTGCCGAGCCGGGCGGCAGGACCCACGTGATTGTCCGGCAGGACACCGCCGCGCCGCAACCGGTACCGCGAAGCGACGAGACCTCCGGAACGATCACGCGGCCCCCTGGTCCGCCGCGGCGGGTGGGGCCTGGGCGGACGTCCGGTTCGGTACGGGCGCCCCGCCGCCGCGCTCGCGCACGATGGTCTTGAGCACCCGCCATCCGTCCCGGATCGCGCGCAGGTTGCTCGCGCCGTGGATGCGGTTGCGTTCGTGGCTGGGGATCTCGTGCACCCGCAGCCCGGCCTTGGCGGCGCGGATGTTCATGAGCGTCTCGACCTCGAAACCGTCGCAGTCGAGGCCGAGGGCGTCGAGGTGGCGGGCCCAGAAAGCGTTGTAGCCGTAGCACAGGTCGGTGTAGCGGGTGCCGTACAGCCGGTTGACCAGGGTGCTGAGCACGAAGTTGCCGAACCGCCTGCAGAGCGTGATGTCGTCGCTCCCGCCGCCGCTGGCGAACCGCGACCCCTTGGCGTAGTCGGCGCCCGCGACCAGCGCGCCGACGAACCTGATGATCTCCCGCCCGTCGGTGGAGCCGTCCGCGTCGATCATCACGATGATGTCGCCCGTGCAGGCGGCGAATCCGGCGGCCAGCGCGTCGCCCTTGCCCTTGCCGCTCTGCTGGACCACCCGCAGGCCGGGCCGCAGCCGCCGGGCCACCGCGACGGTGTCGTCCGTCGAGTTGCCGTCGACGAGCACGACCTCGCTCACCCAGCGGGGAAGGGTCGCGAAGACGTGCGGGAGGTTCTCCGCCTCGTTGAGAGCGGGCACGACGACACTAACGCGCGGAGAGATCGCCATATCGGGCGTTAGGCGGATAAAACCGTCACTGGACGACTTGTGAGTGAGTGTCGTTAAATGTGAACGGGAGAGAGATTTGGTGCTCTCGGGGTTCATGTTATGTGGATCCTCCGGGGGCATTCGGGGCATGGTGCTGGCGGCGTCGTCGGCGCGGGGGCACGTTGCCCGTCGCTATCAGCGAGGACGTTGGAACGTACTGGATAGGTCTCGCGACGGCCCGGTTCGGTTGGCAGGACGACCGAAAATCCGCCGAAAAACGAGGGCTACGTTACATTCCTGATCTATGTCCCGGGTGGCCGATGACGAGGTACGCCCTTTGCCCCGATTCTGGAACGGATCTCATTCAATGCCCCCACCCTCGCCGAACTGCGTCTTTTGCGCCGGCGCCGGGGTTCGGGCTCGGAGGAAAGGAAAAACGCGTAACCCTAGCGGCGGCTGATCGTTAAACATATCTGACCAAGTGCGCACTTTGGTGTCAACGCTGACGTCTGGTCTTATCGCCTGGTTTACTCCGTGTTCAAATCGTGATCGAACCCGTGGCCTCGGTCCTCGGGCGGGTCAGCCGGTCACGTCGCGCGGGCCCAGCGCGGGCCCGTGCTCGAACGGCACGGCGGCCCCCATGAAACCGCCCCCGCCGGGTAGGGCCAGGCGCCGCGGAGGCCGGCGCTCCAGCGGGACCAGCGGCGCCGCCTGAGCCGCACTGGCGACCAGCGCCGCCGCCTGGGCGGGGTCCTGGAACCGGGCGATCCGCCGGATCACCCGGTTGCGCAGTTCCGGCAGATACGCGTAGAGGCTGTCGCCCGGGCACGAGGTGGCGTTGAGGTCGCGGTGTCCGACGATCGCCACGCTCGGGTCGAGGCCGTAGACGCCGCAGAGCCAGGCCGCGAGACGGGTCAGCGCCACGATCTGCCGGTGGAGGGGCAACTCGGTCATGTAGGTGCCCTCGGTCTCGATGCCGATCGTGTGGCTGTTGTGGTTCGCCGTGTGCGCGCCCACCACGTGCTCCCCGCGCGCGATGGCGGCGAGCGTGCCGTTCCTTCCCTCCATGACGTAGCCGCCGCGGCTGATCGTGAACTGCTGGCCGATGTCGTCCCAGCCGTTGCGGCCCATGTGGTAGCGCTGGATCGCCTGCGACAGCCGGAAGGCGGCGTCGATCCCGGTGTCGGCGACGTTGGCCGTCGCCGTGTGGTGGACGACGATCCGGTCCGGCGCGTGGTCGACCACCCGGGCCGGGCGCCGCGGCGGGCGGGCCTGCCAGTCCTGGCGCGGATGGATGCGCGGCGGGGCGGCGATGACGGTCCCGGTGGTCGACGCCGTCCGCGCCGCCACAGTCGGTGCCGTAGTCGCCGCGGCAGCGGGGACCGCCGCGGGTGTCGCGGCCTCCGCCGCCGTTCCCGCCGCGGGTGTCGCGGCCTCCGCCGTTCCCGCCGCTGTCGCCCCCGTGGCCCCGGTGGTGGCGGCTGTGGCTCCCGCCGTACTGCCCGAGGCTGTGCCCGATGCCGTGCCCGAGGCCGTGCCCGATGCCGTGCCCGACGTCGCGGCGGCGGTCGCGGGCGCGTCCGGAGGCATGACGGCGGGGGGAGGCGGCCGGAGCAGAGCCACGCCCGCGACACCGCCCCCGAGCGCCAGGAACGCCCGTCGGCTGAGCGCGGCCTCACCATCCGGCGTGAGACCGCGTGTGCGCGCGGCCTCGGGCACCGGCCCGAGGTCGCCGGAGTGTGCGGCCTCATCGTCCGGCGTGAGACCGCGGAAGAACACGGACATATTGACCCTCCCCGAATCGAGCGTGAATTCTCGGGGTTTCCACGTCGGCCGGGAAGGTCGAAGCCATCGTCCCCAGGCACGGAGACGACTACTCCTCGCGGTCGGATAGTGACGGGTATGTCCGCTGCGCCGGGCGTGTTACGGGATGGCGGCGAGGAAGCGCTCCCGCTCCTCCTCGGGCAGGTGGTCGATGAAGAGGACACCGTCCAGGTGGTCGGCCTCGTGCTGGAGCACACGGGCGAGCATGCCGATGGCGCGGATCGTGAGCGGCTTGCCGTACATGTCCCGGCCGCGGGCGACGGCGGAGAAGGAGCGCTCCAGCGGCCACCACAGGTTCGGGGCCGACAGGCACGCCTCGTCGGCCCGGATCAGGCGGCCGGAGACCTCCAGTCGCGGGTTGACGATGTGGCCCGCCCTTCCGTCCACCTCGAAGGCGATCACCCTGAGGGGGACGCCGATCTGCGGCGCGGCCAGCCCGGCCCGTCCCGACCCGGCCCGCATGGTCGCGGTGAGCGACCGGACGAGATCGCGGATGGAACGATCGAAGGCGGTGACCGGTTCGGCTACGCTCCGTAGCACTGGATCACTGAACATCCGGATCTGCCGGGCACTCATGCACGCTCCCCGCGGCGACGACGACACCACAACGAAATGCCCGCACGGGGCGCGTTCCAATCTCTGTTAAATCCGTATTACCACGGTGATACCTGTAGATCGGATGTTTCACGGGTGCGTCACTTGTAACCCCCGCACGATCACCGAGAGTCATCGTGCGTAACGCGCGCCTCCTAGCGTCGGAGCCGGTCCCCCAGCCGGCCCCGACGAACGCGGGAGGAACGATGACGATGGCGCGAGAGGCGCGCAGCGCACCACGGAAAGGCCGCTGGATCGGCCACTGGGAGCCGGACGACCCGGCATTCTGGGAGAGCACGGGCCGCAGGGTCGCGCGACGCAACCTGATCTTCTCGATCGTCGCGGAGCACCTCGGGTTCACCCTGTGGACCGTATGGAGCATCGTGGCGGTGAAGCTCGGCGCCTACGAGTTCTCCACGGACCAGCTGTTCTGGATCGTCTCCCTGCCCAACCTGGTCGGGTCCGCGCTGCGCATCCCCTACACCTTCGCGCCCGCCCGGTTCGGCGGGCGCGACTGGACGATCGCCAGCGCGCTGTTCCTGCTGATCCCCGCCGTCCTCCTCGCGGTCGCGGTGAGCGATCCGGGCACGCCGTACTGGGCGTTCCTCGCCATCGCGGCCACCGCCGGGCTGGGCGGCGGCAACTTCGCCTCCAGCATGGCGAACATCACCTACTTCTATCCCCAGTCGCGGCAGGGCGCGGCCCTCGGGCTGAACGCCGCAGGAGGCAACATCGGCGTCAGCTCCGTCCAGCTCCTCATGCCGCTGGTGATCGGCGCGTTCGGCCTCGCCGCCGCCGGACTGTTCTGGGTGCCGTTCATCGTGGCCGCGAGCGCAGGCGCCTACCTCTTCATGGACAACCTCACCTCGGCGAAGGCCGGCCCGAGGGAACAGCTCAAGATCGTCACGAGCGGGCACACGTGGATCATGTCGATCCTCTACATCGGCACGTTCGGCTCGTTCATCGGCTACTCCACCGCGTTCCCGCTGCTGATCAAGTCGCAGTTCCCCGAGCACACCTCGCTCGTCGGGTACGCGTTCGCCGGAGCCCTCGTCGGCTCGCTGGTCCGCCCCGCCGGTGGCTGGTTGTCCGACCGGCTCGGCGGTGCCCGGGTGACCATCGCCGGGTTCGCGGCGATGGCCCTGGCGCTCCTCCTGGTGTGGCGGGGGCTGGCCGCGCACGACATCACCCTGTTCTTCGGCGCGTACCTGCTGCTGATCGCCACGACGGGCGTCGGCAACGGCTCGACCTACCGCATGATCCCCGCGATCTTCCGGGCGCGGGCGACGGCCGGGGTCCCGGCATCCGACACGGAGGCGTTCGCGGAGGCGGCGGCGAACGGCCGGCGGGACGCGTCCGCCGCGATCGGCGTCATCTCCGCGATCGGCGCGTTCGGCGGATTCTTCATCAACCGGGGCTTCGGCACCTCCATCGGGGCGACGGGGGACGCGTCCGCCGCACTCGCCGCCTTCGCCGCCTTCTACGCGGTCTGCCTCGCGCTCACCTGGTTCTGCTACCTGCGGAGGGCCGGTTCCAGAGCCGCCGCGGGCCTCGCCGCGGCGCGGGTCTGACCGGCCCCTCACAGCGCGCCGAGCCCGCCCGTTAGCGCGGTTAGCGGCTTGTAGCACAGAGGTAACAGAAGGGACCCAGCGGTGAAACCCCCTGTCAGCACCATCGGACCCGTGCCGATCTCACCGTCCCCCCGAGCGCCTGTGATGTCACGGGTGCCGGAGGGACCCGCCACCCACTGCCCGTACTGCGCCCTGCAGTGCGGCATGAACGTGGCCGGGGGAGAGGTCACTCCGCGCGAGGACATCCCCGCCAACGCCGGTGGCCTGTGCCAGAAGGGATGGACCTCGGCGGAACTGCTCGCGTCCCCCGAACGCCTGACCACCCCGCTGCTGCGCGGCCGGCCCGCCACCTGGGACGAGGCGCTCGGCTTCGTCGCCGCGCGGATCAGGGCAGTCCAGGAGGAGCACGGCCACGACGCGGTGGCGGTGTTCGGCGGCGGCGGCCTCACCAACGAGGCGGCCTACCAGCTCGGCAAGTTCGCCAGGGTGGCGCTGCGCACCGCCCAGATCGACTACAACGGCAGGTTCTGCATGTCGTCGGCGGCGGCCGCGGCCTGCCGGGCGTTCGGGATGGACCGCGGCCTGCCGTTCCCGATCACGGACATCGGGCGCGCGGACGCGCTGCTGCTCGCGGGCGGCAACGTCGCGGAGACCATGCCGCCCTTCGTCCGCCACCTGACGAGGATGCGCGACGGCGGCGGGCGTCTGATCGTCGTCGATCCGCGGGTCACCCCGACGGCCGCGCTCGCGGACCTCCACCTGCAGGTGACCCCGGGCACCGACCTCGCCCTCGCGCTCGGCCTGCTGCACCTGGCCGTCGCCGAGGGGTACGCGGACCTCGGCTACCTCGCCGCGCGTACGAGCGGGTTCGAGGCGGTCAGGGACTCGGTGGCGGCGTGGTGGCCGGAACGCGTCGAGCGGGTCACCGGGGTGCCGGTGGCCCGGATGCGCGAGGCCGTACGCCTGCTCGGCACCGCCCCGAGGGCGATGATCCTCACGGGCAGGGGCGCCGAGCAGCACGCCAAGGGCACCGACACGGTGACCGCGTTCGTCAACCTGGCGCTCACGCTCGGCCTGCCCGGCCGCGAGGGGTCCGGCTACGGCTGCGTCACCGGTCAGGGGAACGGACAGGGCGGGCGCGAGCACGGGCAGAAGGCCGACCAGCTTCCCGGCTACCGCAAGATCGACGACCCGGCGGCCCGCGCTCACGTCGCGTCCGTGTGGGGCGTCGATCCGGACGACCTGCCCGGCCCCGGACGGTCGGCGTACGAGCTGCTGGACGCGCTGGGCACACCGGGAGGGCCCAAGGCGCTCCTGCTGTTCGGGTCCAACCCGGTGGTGTCCGCGCCGCGCGCCGGGCACGTCGCCGAGCGGCTGGGCGCGCTGGACCTCCTCGTGGTCACCGACCTCGTGCTCTCGGAGACCGCCGCCATGGCCGACGTCGTGCTGCCGGTCACGCAGTGGGCCGAGGAGGCGGGCACGATGACGAACCTGGAGGGCCGCGTCCTGCTCCGCCGCCGGGCCGCCGACCCACCGCCCGGAGTGCGGAGCGACCTGGCCGTCCTGCACGGCATCGCCGACCGGCTCGGCCGCGGTGACCTGTTCCCCACCGACCCGCGTACGGTCTTCGACGAGCTGAGGAGGGCGTCCGAGGGAGGGATGGCCGACTATTCGGGCATCACCTACGAGCGGATCGCGGCCGAGACCGGCGTCTTCTGGCCCTGCCCGCGCACCGGTGAGGACGGCGGGCCGCATCCGGGCACGCCGCGGCCCTTCCTGGACCGCTTCGCCACCGCCGACGGCCGGGCCAGGCTCGTCCCGGTCGAACACCGGCCGGTGGCCGAGGAGATCGACGAGGAGTTCCCCTACTACCTGACGTCGGGCCGGGTGCTCGCGCACTACCAGTCGGGCGCCCAGACTCGACGGGTCCCCGCGCTGAACGCCGCGTCGCCCGAGCCGTTCGTGGAAGTCCACCCCGACCTGGCGGAGAGGCTCGGCATCGAGCCGGGCGACACCGTCCTGGTGCGCGGCCGGCGCGGCTCCTCCGAGTGCGTCGCCCGGGTGAGCGCCGCGATCCGGCCGGACACGTTGTTCATGCCGTTCCACTGGGAGGGCGTCAACAGGCTGACCAATCCGGCGCTCGATCCGGTGTCGAAGATGCCGGAGTTCAAGGTCTGCGCGGCGACGCTGGAGCGCCGGACGCCGCCCCTCGCGACGGCCGTCGCGGGGGCGGCCGTGGGAGCCGTCGCGGGAGCCGTCGCGGGAGCCGGGAACGCCGCGGCGGCGGGTACGGAGCGTGCCCGATGAGGCTCGTCGTGGTCGGGAACGGGATGGCGGGCGCCCGCCTGGTGAGCGAGGTGCGCGCCCGGAGCGCGGACGTGCGCATCACGGTGTTCGGCGCCGAGGCGGCGCAGCCGTACAACCGGGTGCTGCTCTCGAACGTGGTGGCGGGCACCTCGACCCGGGAACAGGTCCGCCTGCTCGACCCCCGGTGGTACGCGGAGCACGGCGTGACGGCGCGTCTCGGTGTGGCGGTGAGCGCCGTCGACAGGGACGGCCGGGCGGTCGTGGGCGCCGACGGGACGCGAGAGCCGTACGACGTGCTGGTGCTGGCCACGGGCAGCGAGCCGGTGGTGCCGCCGATCCCCGGGGTGGAGCGGGCGACGCCGTTCCGGACGCTGGACGACTGCGACCGGATCAGGGAGGCCGCCGCGACGGCGCGCCGCGCGGTGGTGATCGGCGGTGGGCTCCTCGGCGTCGAGGCGGCGCGCGGTCTGGCCGGGCTCGGCCTGCCGGTGACGCTCCTCCATCTCGCCGGCCATCTGATGGAGCGCCAGCTCGACGCGGAGGCGGGGCTGGTGCTCGGCGAGACGCTCGCCGCCCTCGGCGTCGAGACGGTGACCGGGGTGAACGCGATCAGGATCGCCGAGGGAGGGGTGGAGCTGTCGGAGGGCGGACCGGTCGAGGCCGACCTGGTCGTGCTCGCCTGCGGTGTCCGGCCGGTCGTCGGGCTGGCCCGCGACGCGGGACTCGGCGTCGAGCGCGGCGTCCTCGTGGACGACGAGTTGCGCACCGACGACCCGGCGATCTTCGCGATCGGGGAGTGCGCGCAGCACGCGGGCACGGTCTACGGCCTGGTGGCCCCGGCGTGGGAGCAGGCGTCCGTCGTGGCGGACCTGGTCACGGGGACGGACAAGGAGGCGCGTTACCGGGGTTCCCGGCTGGTCACGCGGTTGAAGGCGAATCGCGTGGAACTCGCCGCGATGGGGGAGACCCACCTGACGGAGGACGAGGCGGAGATCGTCCGCTTCAGTCACCGGCGCGACGGCACCTACCGCAAGCTCGTGATCAGGGACGACCGACTGGTCGGCGCGATCCTGCTGGGCGAGACGGCGGCCGTGGGCACGCTGACCCAGCTGTTCGACAGGGGCGGGCCGCTGCCCGCCGACCGGGCGGGCCTGCTCTTCCCCGGTCTCGCCGGTCTCGCCGGTCTCGCCGGCCTCGGCGCGGGAGGCGCGGGGGGCGCGGGGGGCGGCGCAGCGGTGGCGGACAGCCCGGTGCGCATGCCGGACTCGGCCCGGGTCTGCCGGTGCAACGACGTCACGAAGGGCCGGATCAGGGCCTGCTGGGAGTCCGGCGCGAGGGACGTCGCCGCGGTGGCGGCCGCGACGCGGGCCACGACCGGATGCGGCGGGTGCCGCGACGCGGTGGAGGGGATCATCGGCTGGCTGTGCGAGCAGGAGGGCGTGCACGCGTGAACGCGAAGCGGCGAAGGGACGCGGCGAGTACGGCGAACGAGGAGCGTGGCGTGATCATGAGGCCGGAGCGGAGGACGACCGGGGAAGCGGTGCCGAGCACGGGACGGCGGGTCGTCGTCGTGGGATACGGCCCGACGGCGCACCGGCTGGTCGAGGCGCTCGCCGCGGGCGGGTTCGCGGGCACCGTCACGGTGCTCGGGGAGGAGCCGCGCCCGGCCTATGACCGGGTGGCGCTGACCTCCTATCTGGCCGGCCGTACCGTCGAGGACCTCACCTACCCGGTGCCCGGCGGCGCGGCGGTCACCGTGACGGTCACGGTGGGCGCCCGGGTGGTGGACGTCGACCGCGAGAACCGCACAGTGGTCACGGCGGCGGGCGAGGCCGTGCCGTACGACGTGCTGGTGCTGGCGACCGGGTCGGCGCCGTTCGTGCCGCCGGTGCCGGGGAGCGACCTGCCCGGGTGCTTCGCCTACCGGACGATCGACGACCTGGACGCGATCAGGGAGGCGGCGCGGGACGGCGGTCCCGGCGTCGTCGTCGGCGGGGGGCTCCTCGGCCTGGAGGCCGCCGACGCCCTGCGCAGGCTCGGCCTGACCACCCACGTCGTGGAGATGAGCGACCGGCTGCTGCCCCGGCAGGTGGACGAGGGCGGCGGCGCGGTGCTCAGGAACCACATCGAGGCGCTCGGCCTGACCGTGCACACGGGCGCCGGAGTGGCGGCGGTCGAGCCGGGGCAGGACGGCAGGGCGGCCCGCCTGGTGAAGCCGGACGGCGAGGCGATCGACGCCCGCGTGGTGGTGTTCTCCGCCGGCATCAGGCCGCGCGACGAGCTCGCCCGGCGGTGCGGCCTCGCGGTGGGCGAGCGCGGAGGCGTCGTCGTGGACGCGGCCATGCGCACCTCGGACCCGCGCGTCTACGCAGTGGGGGAGTGCGCCCTGGCCGGGGGCATGGTCTACGGGCTGGTCGGGCCTTGCTTCACGCAGGCCGAGGTGGCCGCCGACCGGATACTCGGCGGCACGGCGACGTTCGAGGGCGCGGACCTGTCGGCGAAGCTGAAGCTGCTCGGCGTCGAGGTCGCCCAGTTCGGCGCGACGGCCGGGGCGCTCGACGTCACCTACATGGACCCGGTCGCCGGGATCTACAAGCGGCTGTTCGTCAGCGACGACGCGAGGACGCTGCTCGGCGGCATCTGCGTGGGCGACGCGGCGCCGTACGACACGCTGCGGCCCTTCGTGGGCAGGGACCTGCCGGGGACGCCGAGCGACCTGCTGTTCGCCGGTGCGGGCGGCGACCGCGTCGACCTGCCGGACGACGCGCAGGTCTGCTCCTGCAACAACGTCACCAGGGGCCGGGTCCGCGCGGCCGTCGCCGAGCACGGCCTGACCGACGTTCAGGGCGTCAAGGAATGCACCAGGGCCGGGACGACCTGCGGCAGTTGCGTGCCGATGCTCAAGCGGATCCTGGCCGAGTCGGGCGTCGAGGTGGGCAAGGCCCTGTGCGAGCACTTCGCGTACAGCAGGGCCGAACTGTTCGACATCGTCCAGGTGCGCGGGATCACGACCTTCTCCCGCCTGATCGCGGAGCACGGCACCGGACGCGGCTGCGACATCTGCAAGCCGGTGGTCGCCTCGATCCTCGCGTCCCTGGGCAACGGCCACATCCTGGACGGCGAGCAGGCGGCGCTCCAGGACACCAACGACCACTTCCTCGCCAACATCCAGAAGAACGGCACCTACTCCGTGGTGCCGCGCGTCCCCGGCGGCGAGATCACGCCGGAGAGGCTCATCGTGATCGGCGAGGTGGCCCGCGACTTCGGGCTGTACACCAAGATCACCGGAGGGCAGCGGATCGACCTTCTCGGCGCCCGCGTCGAGCAGCTCCCGCGGATCTGGAAGCGGCTCGTGGACGCGGGCTTCGAGTCCGGCCACGCGTACGGCAAGGCGCTGCGCACGGTGAAGTCGTGCGTCGGCTCGACCTGGTGCAGGTACGGCGTGCAGGACTCCGTCGGCCTGGCCATCGCCCTCGAACTGCGCTACCGGGGGCTGCGGGCGCCGCACAAGCTCAAGTCGGCGGTGTCCGGCTGCGCCCGCGAATGCGCCGAGGCCAGGTCGAAGGACTTCGGGATCATCGCCACCGAGCGGGGCTGGAACCTCTACGTCGGAGGCAACGGAGGCTTCACGCCCCGGCACGCCGATCTGCTCGCCGCCGACCTGCCGGCCGATGAGCTGGTCCGCCTGATCGACCGGTTCCTGATGTTCTACATCCGCACCGCCGACCGGCTGCAGCGGACCTCCGCCTGGCTGGAGAACCTCGACGGCGGACTCGACTACCTGCGCGAGGTGATCGTCGAGGACTCGCTCGGCATCTGCGCGGACCTCGACGCCCAGATGGAGCGGCACGTCGCCGACTACGCCGACGAGTGGCGCGCCACCCTCGAGGACCCCGAGCGGTTGCGCCGGTTCGTGAGCTTCGTCAACGCGCCGGGCACCCCCGACCCGTCCATCGCCTTCGAGACCGAGCGTGAGCAGATCAAACCGACCCTGATCCCCCTGGAGGCAGTGAGCAGATGAGCGTTCTTCAGGAAAGTCCCGCCATGGCCGGAAGGCCGGCCGGGGAGCGTGCCTGGACCCCGGTCTGCCGGTACGCCGACCTTCTGCCCGACCGCGGCGCGGCGGCGCTGGTCGGCCATCACCAGGTCGCCGTGTTCCGCACCTTCGAAGGCGGCCTGTACGCCATCGGCAACCGCGACCCCTACAGCGGCGCCTACGTGCTGTCGCGCGGCATCGTCGGCAGCAGGGGCGCGGAGCCGACGGTGGCCTCGCCCATGCACAAGCAGGTCTTCTCGCTGCTGACCGGCGTCAGCCTGGACGATCCGGCGACAGCCGTACCGACCTATCCGATCCGCGTCACCGACGGAACCGTGGAGGTGGGCCTTGACCGCGCCGCCTGACCTGATGCCCGACCTGCTGCCGGCGCCGACGCCCGGCCTGATGCCGGGCGGCCTCCCGGCAGTGCCGCCGGGACCGCAGCCCGCGCTGCCGTCCGTACCCTCCTTCGGGCAGGCGTCCGGGCCGTACTCAGAGGCGGCGCCGGGCGTGCCCGGCTCACCGGAGCACAGTCCGGAGACCGCGCCCGACGCGCTCGCCGGGTTCACGATCGGGGTGACCGCCACCCGGCGCCGTGAGGAGTTCTCCGCGCTGCTGGAACGCCGCGGCGCGCGCGTCGTCCAGGCGCCGGCGATCAGGCTCGTGCCGGTGGCCGAGGACACCGAACTGCTCGCCGCCACGCGGGAGTGCCTGGCCGCCCCCGTCGACGACGTGGTGGTCACCACCGGCGTGGGCTTCCGCGGCTGGATGGCGGCGGCCGAAGGCTGGGGCCTGTCCTCCGAGATCGTCGCGCGGCTGTCGCGGGCGCGGCTGCTGCCCCGCGGACCCAAGGCGCGCGGCGCGGTACGGGCCGCCGGCCTCGCCGACCACTGGACGCCGCCCACCGAGTCGTGCGAGGAGGTCAAGCAGTACCTCCTCGGCCAGGACCTGCGCGGCCGCCGCGTCGCGGTCCAGCTGCACGGCGAGCCGTTGACGGGCTTCGTGGAGGCGCTGCGCGCGGCGGGGGCGCAGGTGATCGAGGTGCCCGTCTACCGGTGGCTGCCCTACCGTGACCCCTCGCCGCTGCGCCGCCTGGTCACCCAGGCCATCTCCGGATCGGTCGACGCCGTCGCGTTCACCAGCGCGCCCGCCGTCCTCGCCATGCTCAACGCCGCCCGCGCCGAGGGCCTGGAGCACGCCCTGATCGCGGCCTTCCGCGGCCCGGTGGTCGCGGCCTGCGTGGGCTCCGTCACCGCGGCCCCGCTGACGGAACGCGGCGTCCCGGTGATCCAGCCCGACCGGTCCCGCCTCGGTGCCCTGGCCCGCACGCTGGCCCGCCACCTGCCGGAGAACGGCGTGACGCGGCTCGTCGCGGGCGGTCACCGCCTGGAGATCCGCGGACACGCCGTCGTCGTGGACCACGACCTCAAGCCGCTGCCGCCCGCCCCGATGGCCGTGCTCAAGCGCCTCGCCGAGCGGCCGGGCCACGTCGTGGCGCGATCGGACCTGCGGCTGGTCCTCCCCGGCGGCGCGTCGCGCGACTCGGCCGAGCACGCCGTCGAGATGGCCATCACACGGCTGCGCCGCGGCCTCGGCCCGGCAGGGATCGTCGAGACCGTGGTCAAGCGCGGCTACCGGCTGGCCTGCGACCGGGACGAATGGTGACGACCCTCGTCCTGGCCGCGCACGGCGCCCGCGACCCCCGGTGGGCGGCGGTCATGGCCGCCGTCGCCGGACGGGTGCGCCGCGCGCGTCCCGGCACGCCGGTCGAGCTCGGCTTCCTGGAGATCAGCTCGCCGCCCCTCACCGAGGTGCTGGCCTGCGTACGCGGCCCGGTCGTGGTCGTTCCGTTGCTCCTCGCCGGCGGATACCACGCGCACATCGACCTGCCCGCGGTGGTCGCCCGTGCCCGGCCGGACGCCGTCGTGGCCGGACGCCTCGGGCCTCATCCGCTGCTCGCCTCGGTGCTCGCCCGGCGGCTCGCCTCCGCCGGGCTGCGCTCCTGCGACGCGGTGATCCTCGGCGCGGCCGGGTCCTCCGACCCCGCCGCCCTCGACGACGTGCGGGCCGCCGCCCGCCTGCTCGCCGTACGGCTGTCGCGCCCGGTCACCGCGGCCTTCGCCGCCAACGGGAGCCCCACGATCGGCGAGGCGCTCGACGGGGTGCGGACGGGCCCGGCGCCGCGCGCCGTGATCGCGTCCTACCTGCTCGCCCCCGGGTTCTTCCACACCCGGCTGAGCGAGAGCGGCGCCGACCTGGTCAGCGAGCCGCTGGGCGCCGACGACGACCTCGCCGCGCTGGTGTGGACGCGGTTCGACGAGGTGGCGGAGACGGTCGCCGGTACGGCCTGCCGCCCGGATCCCGTCGCGCGGTAGCGCAGCCCGGAGCCCGTCTGCTGCGAGCACCCGAGCCTGTCCTACGGCGAGCATCCGAGCCTGTCTTGCGGAGAGCACCCGAGGTCTTACGGCGAGTGCTGTCCGGAACCGGTGGCTCGACACGCGTCACCCGCGGTACATGCCGGCCGAGATCTCGTTGAGGGTGTCTCCGAGGCGGTTCAGCCAGTCCGCAATGATCTCCAGTTCGACCTCGGAATACCGGGCGTGCATTGCCGTCATGGCATCGCGGATCCCCAGCGGGTTGTCCCCCGCGGACATGGAGCCGGACGGGTCGGCCAGCCGCACCACCACCTTGCGCCGGTCCTCGGGGTGGCGGTCGCGTACGACCAGGCCGCGCGCCTCCATCCGGTCGATGAGGCCGGTGACCGAGCCGGTGGCGAGCTTCAGCCACTGCGCGATCTCTCCTGGGGTCATCGCCCCCGCGCTTCGCAGCAGCATGTAGCACTGGAAGTCCGTGGGGTTGAGGTCGAGGCCGGCCGACATGGCGTGCAGCAGCCGGATGAGGCCGGCGGCGAGCCGCTGCCCGTCGCCCTGGATCGCGAGATAGAGGCTCTCGCGGGATCGGACCGGTTCCGGGCGCTCCGCGTCGGCCCCTGTGCCGGATCGCGTCTCAGCCCGTGCCCCAGCCCGTGCCCCAGCCCGTGTCTCAGGCGGTGTCTCAGGCCGGGTCTCAGCCTGCGTCTCGGGTCGGCTCTCGGGTCGCGTGTCCGGTTGTTCCGGCCGACCGGATCCCGGGGCGCTGTCCATTCGTCTCCAACGGGGTCGGCGCGGCGGATCGCGGGGCGGGGTCGTCGTCTCGTTCGTGCGTCGCACAGGAATTCTAGGGCGGGTCCGCCGACCGGCGGCGCTGCTCCGCGCGGGCCGCCCATGCTCTCCGTTGACCCCGCCGTGGCTCCGGCCCGTCGCACTCCCACCCCTCGCCGCTAATGTATCTTGCTTTCCGAGCATCTTGACTATCGAGCCAAGCAGACGCGGGAAGCGTTCGCGGCGATGGCGCCGCGGATCCACGGGGGGCGGGATGACCATCCACGACGGCCTGACAAGGCGGCCAGGATCGCGGCCGAAGGAGCCCGTCGATCCTGGTCAGAGCAGGCGGAGACGGAGAGTCTGGTACGGAGCCGCCATCCTCATCGCCCTGGTGTGGATAGCCGGGGTCGGCCCGCTCGGATCCTTCATGGGCCGGCTGGCGGAGGTGCAGAGCAACGACTCGGCCGCCTTCCTCCCGATCGGGGCGGAGTCCACCGAGGTGCAGGAGGCCCAGAAGCGGTTCGAGGACAGCGGGGCCATCCCCGCGATCGTCGTCTACTCCGTCCCCGAGCCGATGGCCGCGGAGCGACTGGCCGAGATATCGAAGGACGCCGCCAGGCTCGCCGCGCAGCCCTGGATCGAGGGCCGGATCGTCGGCCCCATCCCCGGCACCGCGGACGACCGCGTCGCCCAACTCGTCGTCCCCGTGTCGGAGCGGGTCAAGCCGTCCACCGCGGTCAAGGAGCTGCGTACCCTGCTCGCCGACTCGGCGGTGGGCGGCGCCGAGGTCCAGGTGGGCGGCCCCGCAGCGCTCGCGGCCGACCTCAGCGCCGCCTTCGGCGGGATCGACGGCACGCTGCTCGCCGTCGCGCTGGGCGCCGTGCTGATCATCCTCATCGCGGTGTACCGCTCACCGCTGCTGCCGTTCGTGGTCATCGTCTCGGCGATGCTCGGCCTGGTGCTGGCGGCGGTCGCCGTCTACGTGATGGCCGACGTCGGGTGGATCAAGCTGAACGGCCAGAGCCAGGGCATCCTGTTCATCCTGGTAGTCGGTGCGTGCACCGACTACGCCCTGCTGCTCGTCGCCCGCTACCGGGAGGCGTTGCACGAGCACGCGCGGCCGATCGACGCCCTGCGGACCGCGCTGCGCGGCACAGTCGAGCCGATCCTCGCCTCGGGCGGAACCGTCATTTTGGGCGTGCTGTGCCTGCTCGCCAGCGACCTGTCGTCCAACCGCGGTCTGGGGCCGGTCGCCGCGCTCGGCATCGCCGCGGCGCTGGTGGCGGCGCTGACCTTCCTCCCGGCCGTGCTGCTGCTCCTCGGCCGGG
The DNA here is from genome assembly GCF_020826795.1 of Microtetraspora sp. AC03309. NCBI lineage: Bacteria > Bacillati > Actinomycetota > Actinomycetes > Streptosporangiales > Streptosporangiaceae > Microtetraspora > Microtetraspora sp. AC03309. The sequence continues at coordinate 31,463 of NZ_JADDIL010000041.1, forward strand.
CCGCCTTCTGGCCGGTACGGCCGCGCCCCGCCGGGGAGGCCGTCACCTCGGAAGCCGCCATCTCGGAAGCCGCCGTCTCAGAAGCCGTCACTCCGGCGGCGCGCGCCACAGACCCGGCCGGAGCGCGGAACCATCCGCTGTGGAGCCGGGTCGCCGCGACCGTCGACCGCAGGCCTCGCTTCTACTGGGCGGCCACTGTCGCGCTGCTCGCCGTCGCCGCGGCGTTCGTCCCGCAGTTCCGCGCCGAGGGGACCGCACAGCTCGACGTGTTCCGCACCGAGGTCGAGTCGGTGACCGCGCAGCGGACCCTGGAACGCGGCTTCGGCACCAGTGGTTCGGCCACCCCGGCCGTCATCCTCGCCGACGCGTCCCACCTGGACGAGGTGATCGCCGCGGCGGGGAGGGTGGACGGCGTGACCGCCGTCGCGGCCGTCACCGGGAGCGCGGAGGGAGCGCCTGATAACGCCGGCGGGCCGAAGCCGGAGCCCAAGGTCGTGGACGGCAGGTCGCTCGTCCACGCCACGCTCGCCGAGCCCGCGGGGTCGACCGGAGCGGTGGACATCGTGCGCGACCTGCGCGCCGCCGTGCACGCCGTCCCGGGCGCCGGCGCGCTCGTCGGCGGGAGCGCGGCGGTCACCCTCGACACGCTCGACACCTCCGCGCGCGACCTGCGGGTGGTGATCCCGCTCGTGCTGCTGGTCGTGCTGGGCGTCCTGATCGTGCTGCTCCGCTCCCTGGTGGCGCCGCTGGCGCTCGTGGCCACCACCGTGCTGTCGTTCGCGTCGGCGCTCGGAGTGGGCGCGCTCGTCTTCAACGGCATCCTCGGCCTGCCCGGGGCCGACCCCGTCGTCCCGCTGTTCGCGTTCGTGTTCCTGGTGGCGCTGGGGATCGACTACAACATCTTCCTGATGACGCGGGCCCGGGAGGAGACCGTACGGCACGGCCACCGCCAGGGCATGCTCCGCGCACTGACCCTGACGGGCGGGGTCATCACGTCGGCGGGGGTGGTGCTGGCCGCGACGTTCGCCGCGCTGGCCGTGCTGCCCATCCTGTTCCTGCTGCAGCTCGCGTTCCTGGTGGCGTTCGGCGTGCTGCTCGACGCGCTGGTGGTCCGCTCGCTGCTGGTCCCGGCGCTGACGCTGGACGTCGGCCGGTGGATGTGGTGGCCCAGCCGGCTCGCGCGGCGCGACGGCCCCCGACAGAACTAGTCGAGCTCGCGTAGTACCTGTGAACGCTGGAGCTGGTGGAGCAGCTCCAGCGTCGCCTTCGGCGGTGTCCGCGTCTCCGCGCACGCATCTCAGTGCCTGAGGCCGTCAGGGCGTGCGGAACCCTTGGAAGGTCACGGGCTTGCGGGTCGCGAAGCCGAGCCGCTCGTAGAGGGCGATCGCGCCCGTGTTCGCCTCGGCCACGTGCAGGAAGGGACGTTCGCGGCGAGCCACGATACGCGCGACGAGCGCACTGATCAGGTGGGCGGCGTAGCCTCGCCCGCGTGCCCCTGGGGCGGTGCAGACGGCGCTGATCTCGGTCCATCCCGGTGGCCGGAGTCGCTCGCCCGCCATCGCCACCAGCGTGCCCTCGTCGCGGACGCCGAGATAGGTGCCGAGTTCGCGGGTGCGCGGCCAGAATGGCCCGGGCTGGGCCCGCGCGACGAGGTCGAGCATCTCGGGCACGCTGTCCACACCGAGTTCGACCACTTCGGCGCCGGTCCCGGCAGGGAGGTGATCGGGTCGGCTGTCGCCGGCCCAGATCATCTGGCGGCCTTCGAGGACGAAGACCGGCTCCCAGTCCGGCGGCGGTGTCGCCGCGCGGCTGAACATGTCGGCGAGCTCGCCTCGGCCGAGTAGTCGAGCGAGGTCGGCCCAGTCCTGCGGATCCGGGTCGGCGGCCACCGCGGAGAAGGTCGCGACTCCCGACTGGTAGGTAGCAGCCCGGCCGAGTCGGCGGGCGAGGTGTGCGTGGTGACCGCGAAGTGACGCGCCCACCGGGTCGTCGAGCGCGGCGGCGTCGCGGTTCACCATTTGTGCTGTGCCTCTCGTGTCGCGCCGGGGTCGGCGGGTGACCGGCTGGACGGGCGATGACTCATCCGGCCGGACAGCTTATGGACACCATTCGCAAAATGACCAGTTCTGCGAGGTCGGCGCCACGGACGTTCCGCGATCCATCCGCCCAGGTGACCGTCCGCAGAACTCCTCTCACCACCCCGGCGTTCTGCGAGACAGTCCTGACTTGCACGGACGCTCTACTTCGGGGTTCATCACACGGACTCTCACGCGGCATTCGATCCCGCGCGCCGGTTGCGCCAGGGGACGTGGCGCCGGATCAGGACGGCCTGGGTCTCATGGCTCTCGTGGTCCGTGCCGTCGAGACGGAACCGGCACGGGAGGAGCCGCTCGCCCTTGTCGAACACACCCCGTGCCAGTTCACCGGGACCGCCGAAACAGATGAGAGAACTCGTCTGACGGTATCCCCGAGGGCCTCGGTCAGCTGCCGACGTAGGCCGCGAGGTGCTCGCCGGTGAGGGTGGAGCGGGCCGCGACGAGGTCGGCGGGTGTGCCTTCGAAGACGATCCGGCCGCCGTCGTGGCCGGCGCCGGGACCGAGGTCGATGATCCAGTCGGCGTGCGCCATGACCGCCTGGTGGTGCTCGACGACGATGACGGACTTGCCGGAGTCGACGAGCCGGTCGAGCAGGCCGAGCAGCTGTTCGACGTCCGCGAGGTGGAGGCCGGTGGTCGGCTCGTCGAGGACGTAGACGCCGCCCTTCTCGGACATGTGGGTGGCCAGCTTGAGCCGCTGCCGCTCGCCGCCGGACAGCGTGGTGAGCGGCTGGCCGAGGCTGAGGTAGCCGAGCCCGACGTCGGCGAGCCGGTTGAGGATGGCGTGCGCGGCCGGCGTGCGCGCCTCGCCTGAGCCGAAGAACTCCTCGGCCTCGATCACCGACATCGCGAGCACCTCGCTGATGTCGCGGCCGCCGAGGTGGTGGTCCAGCACCGATGCCTGGAACCGCTTCCCCTCGCACTCCTCGCAGGTGGTGGCGACGCCGGCCATCATCGCCAGGTCGGTGTAGATGACGCCGGCGCCGTTGCAGCTGGGGCAGGCGCCCTCGGAGTTGGCGCTGAACAGCGCCGGCTTGACGCCGTTGGCCTTCGCGAACGCCTTGCGGATCGGGTCGAGCAGTCCGGTGTACGTCGCCGGGTTGCTCCGTCGCGAGCCGCGGATCGCGCCCTGGTCGACGGACACCACACCCGCGCCGGCGGGGATCGACCCGTGCACGAGCGAGCTCTTGCCGGAGCCGGCGACGCCGGTGACGACGACAAGCACCCCGAGCGGGACGTCGACGTCGACCTCGCGCAGGTTGTGCGCCGTCGCGCCGCGGATCTCCAGCGTGCCGGTGGGCTTCCGCACCGTCTCCTTGAGGGTGGCCCGGTCGTCGAAATGGCGGCCGGTGATGGTGTCGCTGGCCCGCAGCCCCTCGACGGTGCCCTCGAAGCAGACGGCGCCGCCCGCCGTACCGGCGCCGGGGCCGAGGTCGACGACGTGGTCGGCGATCGCGATCGTCTCCGGCTTGTGCTCCACGACCAGCACCGTGTTGCCCTTGTCCCGCAGCCGCAGCAGCAGGTCGTTCATCCGCTGGATGTCATGGGGGTGCAAGCCCGTGGTGGGCTCGTCGAAGACGTAGGTGACGTCGGTGAGCGAGGAGCCGAGGTGGCGGACCATCTTGACGCGCTGCGCCTCGCCACCCGACAGCGTGCCCGACGGCCGGTCGAGCGACAGGTAGCCCAGGCCGATCCCGACGAACGAGTCGAGTGTGTGCTGCAGCGTGGTGAGCAGCGGCGCCACCGACGGCTCGTCCAGGCCGCGAACCCATGTGGCCAGGTCACTGATCTGCATCGCGCACGCGTCGGCGATGCTGATCCCGTTGATCTTCGATGACCGGGCCGCCTCGTTGAGCCGGGTGCCGTCGCATTCGGCGCAGGTGGTGAAGGTGACCGCCCGCTCTACGAACGCCCGGATATGCGACTGCAGCGAGTCGACGTCCTTGGACAGCATCGACTTCTGGATCTTCGGAATCAGACCCTCGTAGGTCAGGTTGATGCCATCGACCTTGATCTTGGTCGGCTCCTTGTGGAGGAGGTCGTTCAGCTCTTTCTTGGTGAACTCGCGGATCGGCTTGTCCGGGTCGAAGAAGCCGCAGCCGCTGAAGATGCGGCCGTACCAACCGTCCATGCTGTAGCCGGGGATCGTGAGAGCGCCCTCGTTGAGCGACTTGCCGTCGTCGTAGAGCTGGGTCAGGTCGATGTCGTTGACCGAGCCCCGGCCCTCGCAACGCGGACACATGCCGCCGGTGACGTTGAAGCTGCGACGCTCCTTCACGTTCCGTCCGGCGCGCTCCATGGTGACCGCGCCCGCTCCACTGATCGAGGCGACGTTGAAGGAGAACGCCTGGGCCGAGCCGATGTGCGGCGTCCCGAGTCGGCTGAAGAGGATGCGCAGCATCGCGTTGACGTCGGTGGCGGTGCCGACCGTGGAGCGGGGGTCGGTGCCCATCCGCTGCTGGTCGACGATGATCGCGGTCGTCAGCCCTTCGAGTACGTCGACCTCGGGGCGCGCCAGCGTCGGCATGAAGCCCTGCACGAAGGCGCTGTAGGTCTCGTTGATCATCCGCTGCGACTCCGCGGCGATCGTGCCGAACACCAGCGAGCTCTTGCCCGAGCCGGAGACGCCGGTGAACACCGTCAGCCGTCGCTTCGGGATCTCGATGGTGACGTCCTTGAGGTTGTTCACGCGCGCGCCCTGCACGCGGATCAGATCGTGGCTGTCGGCGGCGTGCCGCGCAGGCGACTGCGTGTCGGTCCTCGTGGCCATGCTCATCGTCTCTCCATCTGTTGCGTGGGCCGCCTTCGCGGTCTCGGTCGGCGTCGCCTGGCTCGATCTAACCAGATTCGAACAGTAGTACGTGTGGTTCTCCTGCGCTCCGGCCCGTGGAGCCTCTGGGCCCCGGCCGGCGGCGTGCCCGTCGAGGCGTCAGTCCGGTCGGGAGCGCCCGGCTTGAAGTCGAACGGGAAGTCGGGGAACGGACGGCCCGATCGCCGGGGGTGGCGGGTTCGCCGCCGGCCGTTCGTCTCAACCGGGCCCGGCCCGCAGGAGAAGGAGCGCCACCGGGACCACGTCCGGGCGGTCGCGATGGAAGGCCAGGGACGGGTCCGGGTCGTCGTGCGGGAGAAAGCCCGGGTGAATGGTGATGCCCACGACGGTCACGCTAGCCGCGGCTCGGAGGCCCGCGCTTCTCGATTCCTGATCGGTGTGGCCACCTGTTTCGCGACGCGCGACGGCTCCTCGCCGTCGCGCGCTCGATGCGCCGCGTCATCAGGGAGCCCTGCGGCGGATCCGCCGCAGGGTCAGCCGTCGGTGCCGCGGTCCCTGCGGCGGAGGTAGCGCTCGAACTCGGCCGCGATGGCGTCACCGCTGGCCTCCGGCAGCTCGGTGGCGTCCTTGCGCTCCTCCAGCTCCCTGACGTACTCGGCGACTTCGGTGTCCTGGGCGGCCAGCTCGTCCACGCCGTGCTCCCACGCCCTCGCCTCCTCGGCGAGGTCGCCGTACGGCATCGGGATGTCGAGCATGTCCTCGATCCTGCGGAGCAACGCCAGGGTGGCCTTGGGGTTTGGCGGCTGGGCCACATAGTGCGGCACCGACGCCCACAGCGAAACGGCGCGCAGCCCGGCCGAGCCGAGGGAGTGCTGGAGCACGCCCACGATCCCGGTGGGGCCCTCGTACTTCGACATGTCGAGGTTGAGCGCGCGGGCCATCCCCGCGTCGCTCACCGATCCGACGATGGGCACCGGGCGGGTGTGCGGCGAGTCGTTGAGCAGTGCGCCCAGCAGCACCGCCAGGTCCACACCGAGGTCGTGGCACAGGCCCACGACCTCCGAGCAGAACGAGCGCCAGCGCATGTTCGGCTCGATGCCGCGAAGCAGCACGACGTCGCGCTTGGCGCCCGGCGGCCGGGCGAGGAGGAACCGGGTCGTCGGCCAGGCGATGGACCGGGTCAGGCCGTCGTCGCCCATCTCCACGACCGGGCGGGTCACCTGGAAGTCGTAATAGTCCTCCGGGTCCAGCTCCACCAGCGGAGTCGCCTTCCACTCCGACTCGAGGTGCGCGAGCACTCCGCTGGACGCCTCACCCGCGTCGTTCCACCCTTCGAACGCGGCGATCAGCACCGGGTCGACGAGCTCAGGGAGCCCTTCGAGCTCGATCACGCGCCGCCTCCTCACTGGCCCACAGGGATATGGCCTTCCCCCAAGACTATTCGGTGAGGGGCCTCCGGCGTCACCCACGCGCCCAATGATGATCGTTCGTCTGCGGTAGTCCGGGAACCGTGCGGGGGCCGCCGGTCGTTCCTATTGGCCTACGCGTTCAATAGCGCTGACGCGTATCCGGATAGGCTTGGCGCATGACGAGTGGACCGTCCTTCCGCAGAGCCCTGTCCGAGCGCGTGCTGGTGGCCGACGGGGCGATGGGCACCATGCTGCAGTCCTACGACCCCACGATCGACGATTTCCAGGGTCACGAGGGTTGCAACGACGTCCTCAACGTCAGCCGCCCCGACATCGTCAGGGCCGTGCACGACGCCTACCTCGCGGTGGGCGTCGACTGTGTCGAGACGAACACCTTCAACGCCAACCACGCCGCGCTGGGCGAGTACGACATCGCCGACCGGATCTACGAGCTCTCCGAGGCCGGCGCGCGGCTCGCCCGTGAGCAGGCCGACCAGTGGTCCACCCCCGACCACCCCCGGTTCGTACTCGGCTCGATGGGGCCGGGCACCAAGCTGCCCACGCTGGGGCACCTGCCGTACGCCACGCTGCGCGACGCCTACCGCGACAACGCGGCGGGTCTGATCGCCGGGGGCGCCGACGCGCTGATCATCGAGACCTGCCAGGACCTGCTCCAGGTCAAGGCCGCGGTCGTGGGTTCCAAGCGGGCCGCCGAGGCGGCCGGCCGCGACGTGCCGATCATCGCCCAGGTGACGATCGAGACCAACGGAGCCATGCTGCTCGGCTCGGAGATCGGAGCCGCGCTGACCGCGATCGAGCCGCTCGGCGTCGACGTGATCGGCCTCAACTGCGCCACCGGGCCGACCGAGATGAGCGAGCACCTGCGCTACCTGGCCAAGCACTGCCGGGTGCCGTTGTCGTGCATGCCGAACGCGGGCCTGCCGCAGCTCACCTCCGACGGCGCCTACTACCCGCTCAGCCCGGGCGAGCTCGCCGACGCCCACGAGGCGTTCACCCGCGACTACGGCCTCGCCCTGATCGGCGGCTGCTGCGGCACCACTCCCGAGCACCTGCGGCACGTCGTCGAGCGCGTCCGCGGCCGGGGTCGCGAGGCCAGGCGCCCCCGTCCCGAGGCCGGCGCCTCCTCGCTCTACCAGCACGTGCCGTTCCGCCAGGACACCTCCTTCCTCGCCATCGGCGAGCGGACCAACGCCAACGGCTCCAAGGCGTTCCGCGAGGCGATGCTCGCGGGCAACCACGAGGAGTGCGTCGAGATCGCCAGGGCGCAGGCCCGCGACGGCGCCCACCTGCTGGACCTGTGCGTCGACTACGTCGGCCGCGACGGCGTGAACGACATGAAGGAGCTGGCGTTCCGTTTCGCCACCGCCTCCACCCTGCCGATCGTGATCGACTCCACCGAGCCCGCCGTCATCGAGGCCGGCCTGGAGATGCTCGGCGGCCGCGCGATCGTCAACTCGGTCAACTACGAGGACGGCGACGGCCCCGACTCGCGGTTCACCCGGATCATGCGCCTGGTCAGGGAGCACGGCGCGGCGGTCGTGGCGCTGACCATCGACGAGGAGGGCCAGGCCCGCACCACCGAGGGCAAGGTCAGGATCGCCGACCGCCTCATCGAGGACCTGGTGCACAACTGGGGCATGCGGGTCGAGGACATCATCGTCGACTGCCTCACGTTCCCGATCGCCACCGGCCAGGAGGAGACCCGGCGCGACGGCATCGAGACCATGGAGGCGATCCGCGAGCTCAAGCGCCGCCACCCCACCGTGCAGACCACTCTGGGCGTCTCCAACGTGTCGTTCGGCCTGAACCCGGCCGCGCGCATGGTGCTCAACAGCGTGTTCCTGCACGAGTGCGTCAACGCCGGGCTCGACTCGGCGATCGTGCACGCCTCCAAGATCCTGCCGATGGCGCGGATCCCCGACGAGCAGCGCCAGGTCGCGCTCGACATGGTCTACGACCGGCGACGTGAGGGCTACGACCCGCTACAGCGGTTCATGGAGCTGTTCGAGGGCGTCGACGCCGCCGCGCTGAAGGCGGGCAAGGCCGCCGAGCTGGCCGGGCTCCCGCTGTGGGAGCGCCTCAAGCGCCGCATCGTCGACGGTGAGCGCAAGGGCCTGGAGGCCGACCTGGACGAGGCGCTCGCCCAGCGGCCCGCCCTGGAGATCATCAACGACGTGCTGCTCGACGGCATGAAGACCGTCGGCGTCCTGTTCGGCTCCGGCGAGATGCAGCTGCCGTTCGTGCTCCAGTCGGCCGAGGTCATGAAGAACGCGGTCGCCTACCTGGAGCCCCACATGGAGCGCGTGGAGGGCGACGGCAAGGGCCGCATCGTCCTCGCCACCGTCAAGGGCGACGTGCACGACATCGGCAAGAACCTCGTGGACATCATCCTGTCCAACAACGGCTACGAGGTGGTCAACCTCGGCATCAAGCAGCCGGTGTCGGCGATCCTGGAGGCCGCGGAGGACAAGAAGGCCGACGTGATCGGCATGTCCGGGCTTCTGGTGAAGTCGACGGTCGTCATGAAGGAGAACCTCGAGGAGATGAACGTCCGGGGGATCTCCGAGAAGTACCCCGTGCTCCTCGGCGGTGCCGCGCTGACCCGGGCGTACGTCGAGCAGGACCTGGCCGACCTGTTCCAGGGCGAGGTCAGGTACGCCAGGGACGCCTTCGAGGGCCTGCGGCTGATGGACGCGTTCATGGCGGTCAAGCGGGGCGAGCAGGGCGCCGAGCTGCCCGCGCTGCGCACCCGCAGGGTGAAGACCGGCGCGGTCCTCACCCGCACCGCGGTCGAGGACCTGCCGGCCAGGTCCGACGTCGCCGCCGACAACCCGGTGCCCACGGCGCCCTTCTTCGGCGACAGGGTCGTCAGGGGCATCCCGCTGGCCGACTACGCCTCCTTCCTCGACGAGCGCGCCACGTTCATGGGCCAGTGGGGCCTCAAGGCCGCGCGCGGCGGCGACGGACCGTCCTACGAGGAGCTCGTCGAGCTCGAGGGCCGGCCGCGGCTGCGCATGTGGCTGGAGCGGCTGCAGACCGAGGGGCTGCTGGAGGCCGCGGTCGCGTACGGCTACTTCCCGTGCGTCAGCGAGGGCGACAACCTGATCATCCTCGACGACGCCGGCAACGAGCGGACCCGCTTCACGTTCCCGCGCCAGCGCCGCGACCGGCACCTGTGCCTGTCCGACTTCTTCAGGTCGCGCGACTCCGGCGAGGTCGACGTGGTCGCCTTCCAGGTGGCGACGATGGGCAACCGGATCAGCGAGGCCACCGCCGAGCTGTTCGCGAAGGACTCCTACCGCGAGTACCTCGAACTCCACGGCCTGTCCGTCCAGCTCACCGAGGCGCTCGCCGAGTACTGGCACGCCCGCGTGCGCTCCGAGCTGGGCATCGGGGGTGACGAGTCCCTGGCCGACATGCTCAAGGTCAACATCGCCGGGTGCCGTTACTCCTTCGGCTACCCGGCCTGCCCCAACCTGGAGGACCAGGTTCAGGTCATGGAGCTGCTCGACCCCTCGCGCATCGGCGTCACGCTGTCGGAGGAGTTCCAGCTGCACCCCGAGCAGGCCACCTCGGCTCTGGTGGTCCACCACCCGGAGGCGAAGTACTTCAACGTCTGACCGTCCCCCCGCGTGATCTTGTGGCCGGGGCCGTATAGCATGGCTGACCTGCACACCCATTGATCGTGATCACGCGGGGTCCCCCCGGCATGCGCGACGCGCCTCGATCACGCGGTACGGCGAAGCGGGCAAGGGGGAAGCTTGGACGCGGTTCTCTTCGACATGGACGGACTACTCGTCGACACCGAGAAGGTGTGGTTCGAGGTGGAATCCGAGGTGGTGACCCGCCTCGGCGGCACCTGGGGGCCCGAGCACCAGGAACAGCTCGTGGGCGGGTCGTGGGAGCGCAGCGTCGCCTACATGCTCGCGATGACCGGGGCCGAGGTGGACCCGTCCCTGATCGGGGAGTGGCTGCTCGACGGCATGGAGCGGCGGCTCGCGGACGGAGTCGTCACCATGCCCGGGGCACTCGAACTGCTCCGGGCGATCGCCGACGAGGGCGTGCCCATCGCGCTGGTCACCTCGTCGCTGCGGGTGATCGCGGACTCGGTGCTGAAGACCATCGGCCGTGAGCACTTCGACGTCATCGTCACGGCGGACGACGTCACCTGGACCAAGCCGCATCCCGAGCCCTACCTGACCGCGACGAGCCTGCTCTCCGTCGATCCGGCGCGCTGCGCCGTACTGGAGGACTCCCCGAACGGCGTGGCGTCCGCGTCGGCGGCGGGATGCCAGGTGGTCGCGGTGCCCAGCCTGGTGGCCATCGACCCCGCCCCCGGACGGATCGTGGTGCCCTCGCTGCGCCACGTGGACGTCGCGCTCCTACGCGGCCTCATCGCCTGATCGCGCGCGTAGCGATGGCCGGCTGGCTCCTCGCGGACGTCTCAGGGTTCCCCGCGGGAATCTCAGGGGCATCTCGGGGCTCGGTGGTGATCTCGGGGCGCTCACAGGCGGGCGGGGCGTGCCAGGATGGAACGAACGCCGTAAGAGGAGCCTGTTATGTCCTTTGACCAGATCGCGTGGATGCCGCTGTGCGCCGCACTCACCGCCGTGGGGATCGTGCTGAGCTATCTGGCGTTCCGTCGCAGGGGGCTGGCCGCGGGGCTGCGTGCCACGGCGTGGGCGCTGCTGCCGCTCGCCGCGTACTTGACCGGGGCGCTCAAGACGCTGTGGAACGTGATCTCCTCGCTCGTGTCCTTCGTGACCGGACTGGTCCTGTCGCCGATGGTCTGGACGGGGATCGTCCTCGCGGGGCTCTCCGCCCTGCTCTTCGTCGTCTCCGGTGCCCTGCGCGGGCGCGCTCTGGCGCGGGACCGCACGGGGACCGGCGGGGAGAACGCCTCCGCGCCGACCCCCACCGGAACGCCCGCCGCTGCGCCCGGCGGGAAGACCACGCCGATCGAGCGGCCCGCCAAGCCGGCCCCGGCGGATGACTTCTCCGACATCGAGGACATCCTCAAGCGACGCGGCATCAGCTGAGCGATGCTCGCGAAATCTCGGATGGTGGGAATGTCACGGTTCCGAGACGTAACCGGCATCGGTTTCTGACATTCCTTTCAAGATCAATACGAATGAGTTTCGCGTCAATCACAGTTGGGCCACATAGACCCCTTGTGGGCTTGTTTACCCAGTTCAGGACGTAGATTCTCCCTTCTGGGACCGGCGTGCCTTCCGGGACCACGGGATAACGTCTGGAACCCAGGGGGCCGACACGCATGGCCGCGCGCAGCAGGGTCATCAATACGCACCGCACTTCGGTCGTGGAGTCGACGCCGGGATCCGCCGTGGAGCGGAACACGCTTCCGGCGGACGGGAACGGGGAACTCCGGTGACCGCGCCGCTCGACGTGCCGGCCACGCCGACCGATCCCGCGCCGGTGTCCGCGGCCGCCGGCGTGAGCGCCACGGCCATCCAGGGGCGCTCGCTGGGGCAGATCGCCTGGATGCGGCTGAAGCGCGACAAGATCGCCATCACCGGCGGGCTGGTCGTTATCTTCCTGATCCTGGTCGCCGTCTTCGCGCCTCTCATCGTCGGGGTGCTCGGGCACGACCCCCTCCAGTTCAACTCCGATCTCATCGATTCCTCGACCATGGCGCCCAAGGACGGCACGGGCATCAGCACCGAGCACCTCTTCGGCGTCGAGCCGGTCAACGGGCGCGACATCTTCAGCCGGATCGTGTACGGCGCGCGCATCTCGCTGCTGATCGCCTTCCTGGCCACCCTGCTGTCGGTGGTCATCGGGACGCTGCTGGGCGTCACGGCGGCCTACTTCGGGGGCCTGGTCGACTCGATCATCAGCAAGACGATGGACGTCTTCCTGGCCTTCCCGATCCTGGTCTTCGCCATAGCGCTGACCGGCATCATCCCGGACGACGCGTTCGGCCTGACCGGTGACACCCTGCGCGTGGCGCTGCTGGTCTTCGTCATCGGCTTCTTCAACTGGCCCTACATCGGCCGGATCATCCGCGGGCAGACGCTGTCGCTGCGCGAGCGCGAGTTCGTCGACGCGGCGCGCAGCCTCGGTGCCCGCGGGTCCTACATCATCTTCCGGGAGATCCTCCCGAACCTGGTGGCGCCCATCCTCATCTACGCGACGCTGCTCATCCCGACGAACGTGGTGTTCGAGGCGTCGCTGTCGTTCCTCGGCGTCGGCGTCCGCCCGCCGACACCGACGTGGGGTGGCATGTTGTCGGACGCCGTCCGCTTCTACACGATGCCCTATTTCATGCTTTTCCCGGGCATGGCGATCTTCGTCACCGTTCTGGCGTTCAACCTGTTCGGTGACGGGCTGAGGGACGCCCTCGACCCGAAGGCCCGCTGAGCTCACCCGATTCCCTGTTGTTCCCCGCTCCGAAACCAAGGGGTTGTAGATGAAGAGAAGAACCACGACAGGCGCGGCGGCCGTGGGCGCGGTGCTCGCCCTCGCGCTGTCGGCCTGCGGCGGCGGCAGCAGCACGACGCCGAAGGACTCGGCGAAGCCGGCCGCCGACGGGGCGAAGGCGGAGTTCAACGCCGCCCTCACCGGAATCGTCAACCCGTCCGACAAGAAGGGCGGAGTCCTCAAGTTCGCCAACGAGGGTGACTGGGACTCGCTCGACCCCGGCGACACGTACTACGGCTACTCCTGGAACTTCGTCCGGCTCTACGGCCGCTCGCTGCTGATGTTCAAGTCGGCGCCGGGCAAGGAGGGCAACGAGCTCACGCCCGACCTGGCCGAGGGCATGGGCGAGCCGAGTGACGACGCCAAGACCTGGACGTACAAGATCAAGTCGGGTGTCAAGTTCGAGGACGGCACGCCGATCACGTCCAAGGACGTCAAGTACGGCGTGCTGCGCTCGCTCGACAAGGAGGTGTTCCCCGACGGGTACACCTACTTCAACGACTTCCTGGACCTGCCGAAGGACTACAAGGGTCCGTACAAGTCCAAGGGCGTCAACACGGACAAGGCGATCGAGACGCCGGACGACCAGACGATCGTCTTCCACCTCAAGCAGCCGCTGAGCAACTTCGACTACTTCGCCCAGCTCCCGGCGACCATCCCGGTCCCGGAGGCCAAGGACACCGGTGCGAAGTACCGCGAGCACGTGATCGCCTCCGGGCCGTACATGTTCCAGAAGAACGAGATCGGCAAGGGCTTCACGCTGGTCCGCAACCCCAACTGGGACGCGGCCACCGACCCGAACCGCCCGGCGCTGCCGGACAGCATCGAGGTCTCGACGAACGTCAACGCCGACGACATCGACAACCGGGTCCTGTCCGGCGACCTCGACGTCGCGGTGCTCGGCACCGGCATCAAGCAGGCCGCGCTCGGCCGGGTCCTCGGCGACCCGGCGGTCAAGGCCACCTCCGACAACCCGACGAGCACCCGTCTCTGGTACACGTCGATCAACGGCAACGTCCCCCCGCTGGACAACATCGACTGCCGCAAGGCCGTCCAGTACGCCGCGAACAAGGTGGACTACCAGACGGCGTTCGGCGGCGAGATCGCGGGCGGTCAAATCGCGACCAACCTGCTCCCGCCGGCGATCCCCGGCCACGAGGACTTCAACCTCTACCCGCCGGGCGCCGACAACAAGGGCGACCTCGCGAAGGCCAAGGAGCACCTGACGGCCTGTGGCCAGCCGGACGGTTTCGAGACCAACATCTCCTACCGCGCCGAGCGTCCGAATGAGAAGGCCGCGGCCGAGGCGCTGCAGCAGGCCCTGAGCCGGGTCGGCATCAAGCTGACCCTCAAGCCGTTCCCGCAGGCGGACTACTTCGCGCTGTACGCCGGCAAGCCGGGCTACGCCAAGGACAACAAGATCGGCCTGGCCCAGAACGGCTGGATGTCGGACTGGCCCGACGGCTTCGGCTTCCTCGGCCAGATCGTGGACAGCCGCGTCATCCGTGACACCGGTGGCTCCTCGAACATCAGCGTCCGGGACCCCGAGGTCGACAAGCTGCTCGACCAGGCGATGGCGGAGACCGACAAGACCAAGCGCGACGCGATCTGGACCGCGATCGACAAGAAGGTCATGGAGGACGCCTACATCCTCCCCGGCGTCTGGACGAAGAGCCTGCTCGTGCGCAGCAAGAACGCGACGAACATCTTCGTGAACGACGCCTACGGCATGTACGACTACCTGGGCCTCGGCGTCAAGTAGTCGCGTAACCGATCCGACAGACACGTGAACGCGGCAAGGGGGCCGGCTCGTCCGAGCCGGCCCCCGGAGCCGGGGGGATTGTGGTCACATACATCATCAGGCGGCTGATCTGGGCGGCCGCGATGCTCACCATCGTGAGCATCGTCACGTTCGCCATCTTCTTCCTGGTGCCGCGCCTGGCGGGCGCGACACCGGAGAGCCTCGCCACGCGCTACGTCGGCCGTACCGCGAACGCCGAACAGGTGAAGATCGCCGCTGAGAAACTCGGTTTCTACGATCCCCTGGTCGTGCAGTACGGACGATTCGCCAAGGGCATCGTCGCGGGCTCGGAGTACGACTACGGCCCGGGGGTGGAGCAGTGCCCCGCCCCCTGCTTCGGCTACTCCTTCCTCACCCGGCTGCCGGTCTGGCCCGACCTGCTGGACCGCGTGCCGGTGACGATGTCACTGGCGTTCGGCGCCGCGGTCATCTGGGTGCTCGCGGGCGTGGCGACAGGAGTGGTCTCCGCTCTGCGGAGGGGAAGCTTCTTCGACCGGGCCGCGATGACCGTCGCGCTCGGAGGGGTGTCGCTGCCCATCTTCTTCACGGGAATGGCGTCGCTGGTGGTGTTCAGCTACGGCTACCCGTTCGAGATCACCGCCCCCGGCGGCAGTTTCACCCCGTTATTCGAGAATCCCGTGGAATGGGCGTACAGCCTCATCCTGCCGTGGATCACCCTCGCCTTCCTGTACGCCGCCGGATACGCGCGGCTCACCCGGGCCGGGATGCTGGAGACGATGAACGAGGACTACATCCGAACGGCCCGGGCCAAGGGGCTGGCCGAGCGCACGGTGGTGCTCAAGCACGGCCTGCGCGGCGCGCTCACCCCGATCCTGACGATCTTCGGCCTCGACGTCGGCCTCCTCCTGGGCGGCGCGGTGCTCACCGAGAGCACGTACTCGCTGCCCGGCATGGGCAAGTACGCCATCGACGCGATCTACAGCCAGGACCTGCCCAAGGTCATGGGCGTGGTGCTGTTCGCCGCGTTCTTCGTCGTCGTGGCGAATCTGATCGTCGACCTGCTGTACGCGGTGGTCGACCCGAGGGTGAGGCTCTCGTGACCTTCCTGGAACTGAAGGACCTGCGGATCCACTTCCCGACCGACGACGGCCTGGTCAAGTCCGTGGACGGGATCTCCTACAGCCTGGAGCGGGGCAAGACCCTCGGCATCGTCGGGGAGTCCGGCTCGGGCAAGAGCGTCACCAGCCTCGGCATCCTCGGCCTGCACAAGGGCGGCCCGGCGAAGATCTCCGGTGAGATCTGGCTGGACGGCGAGGAGCTGGTCAGCGCCAGCGCCGAGCACGTACGGACCCTGCGCGGCAAGAAGATGGCGATGATCTTCCAGGATCCGCTGTCCGCGATGCACCCGTTCTACACGGTCGGCGCCCAGATCATCGAGGCGTACCGGATCCACCACAACGTGAGCAAGAAGGTCGCGCGCAAGCACGCGATCGACATGCTCGACCGGGTCGGCATCCCGCAGCCCGACCGGCGGGTGGACAGCTACCCGCACGAGTTCTCCGGCGGTATGCGGCAGCGCGCGATGATCGCCATGGCGCTGAGCTGCGACCCCGAGCTGCTGATCGCCGACGAGCCCACCACGGCGCTGGACGTCACCGTGCAGGCGCAGATCCTCGACCTGATGCGGGACCTGCAGCGCGACTTCAACGCCGCGCTGATCATCATCACCCACGACCTGGGCGTGGTGGCCGAGCTGTCCGACGACATCCTCGTGATGTACGCCGGAAAGGCCATCGAGTACGGCACGGCCGAGGACATCTTCGAGCGGCCGGAGCACCCGTACACCTGGGGCCTGCTGGGATCGATGCCACGGCTGGACCGGGAGCGCACCGAGCGCCTCGTCCCGATCAAGGGCACGCCGCCCTCGCTGATCAACGTGCCGCCGGGGTGCGCCTTCCACCCGCGCTGCGCGTACGAGGACCGCACCGGCGGCAAATCCACCACCGAGGTGCCGGCGCTCCTGGAGAGCGAAGGCGGCCACCTGGTGCGCTGCCACCTGCCCCGGGACGTCCGGCGGGCCGTCTGGGAGAACGAGATCAAGCCCAACCTGGAGGCGTCGTGAGCGCGCGTAGCGAGCGAGCCGGTCGACACGGCACGATCCGTCACGAGCCCACGAAGGAGGCATCGTGACGGACCCTCTGCTGAGTGTTCAGAACCTGCAGAAGCACTTCCCGATCACCCAGGGACTGCTCAAGCGCCAGGTCGGAGCGGTCAAGGCCGTGGACGGCGTCAGCTTCGACGTCGTCAAGGGCGAGACGATCGGCCTGGTGGGCGAGTCGGGCTGCGGCAAGACGACGACCGGGCGGCTGATCACACGGCTGATCGAGCCGACCGGCGGAAAGATCGTCTTCGAGGGCCACGACATCACCCACGCGTCGCAGGGGCGGATGCGCCCGCTCCGCCGCGACGTGCAGATGATCTTCCAGGACCCCTACAGCTCGCTGAACCCCCGGCACACGGTCGGCGCCATCGTCGGCGCGCCGTTCCGGATCCAGGGGATCAAGACCGAGCAGGGCACGAAGAAGGCCGTCCAGGAGATCCTGGAACTGGTCGGGCTCAACCCGGAGCACTACAACCGTTATCCGCACGAGTTCTCCGGCGGCCAGCGCCAGCGCATCGGCATCGCCCGCACCCTCGCGCTCAAGCCGAAGCTCATCATCGCCGACGAGCCGGTGTCCGCGCTGGACGTGTCGATCCAGGCGCAGGTGGTCAACCTCCTGGAGGACCTGCAGAACGAGCTCGACCTCACCTACGTGGTGATCGCGCACGACCTGTCGGTGGTCCGGCACATCAGCGACCGGGTCGCGGTCATGTACCTCGGCAAGATCGTCGAGCTGGCCGACCGCAAGAGCCTGTACGAGTCGCCGATGCATCCGTACACCAACGCGCTCCTGTCGGCCGTGCCGATCCCCGACCCGAAGCGGCGCAAGGAGCGCGAGCGCATCCGGCTGCAGGGCGACGTCCCGTCGCCGCTCAACCCGCCGCCCGCCTGCCGCTTCCACACCCGCTGCTGGAAGGCGCAGGAGATCTGCTCGCAGGTCGAGCCGCCGCTGCTGGCGCTCGCGACCGGCCACCAGGTGGCGTGTCACTTCCCGGAGAACGCGCCCGCGCCGGGGGACGTCTCCACGACCGGAGACGGCTTCGTGACCGCGGACGGCGGCCCCGCGGCGGAGTGACGCCCGATCACGCCGGTGGGCCCGTCAGGAACGGGTCCCCGGCGTGATCAGCCCGGTCTCGTAGGCCAGCACCACGGCCTGCACCCGGTCGCGCAGGGACAGCTTCGTCAGCACGTTGCCGACGTGCGTCTTCACGGTGGTCTCGCTGACCACCAGCTTCGCCGCGATCTCGGCGTTGGACATGCCCTTGGCGATGAGCTGGAGCACTTCGAGCTCACGCTCGGTCAGCCGGTCCAGCCGCGCCGGGATCGCACGCTCGTGCGCGGACGGCAGCCGGGTGGCGAACCGGTCGAGGAGCCGCCGCGTGACGCTCGGCGCGACGATCGCGTCTCCCGCGGCGACCACGCGGATGGCCTGGACGAGATCGTCGGGCGGCACGTCCTTCAGCAGGAACCCGCTGGCCCCGGCGCGCAGCGCCTCCACGATGTACTCGTCCAGGTCGAACGTGGTCAGCACGAGGACCTTCGGCACGTGCGCGCTCGCCGCCGCCTCCCTGACGATGCGGCGGGTCGCCTCGATGCCGTCCATGCCCGGCATGCGGACGTCCATGAGGATGACGTCGGGCAGGAGCGCCCGTGACTGCTCCATCGCCGTCGCCCCGTCACCCGCCTCGCCGACCACGGTGACGTCCTGCTCGGCCTCAAGGATGAAGCGGAATCCGGTACGCAGCAGCGGCTGGTCGTCCACCAGCAGCACTCTGATGGGCATCATCTGTCCTTGAGGGGGAAACGGGCGCTGACCTCGAACCCGCCCCCGTCGCGAGGACCGATCCGCAGGACTCCACCATAAAGGGCGACTCGCTCCCTGATGCCCACGAGACCGTGACCGGTCCGTCCCGGTGGCCGCTGCTCCGCCGCCGGGCCGCGCCCGTCGTCCTCCACATGGACCAGCAGTTCGCGGCTCTCCCGGCGTACGGTCACCCACGCCCTGGCGGCGGGACCGGCGTGCCGGAGGCTGTTGGTGAGGGCCTCCTGGATGAGGCGGTAGGCCGCCAGGTCCACGCCGGGCGGCAGCGCCCGCTCCTTGCCCTCGGCGGCGCCGCCGACGTCGCCCTCGACGCTCAGCTGGGTGCGCAGGCCCGCCTCCCGCATCTGCTCGACCAGCGTGGGCACGTCCTGCACGCCGGGCTGCGGCCCGAGCTCCGCCGGGCCGTCGGTGCGCAGCACCCCCACGATGCTGCGCATCTCCGCCATCGCCGTGCGTCCCATCTCCTCGATGGCTGTCAGCGCGTCGCGGGCCACGTCCGGCTTGACGGCCAGCATCTTGCGCGCGGCCGCGGCCTGGACGGTCATGACGCTGACGTGGTGCGCCACGACGTCGTGCAGCTCACGGGCGATGCGGGACCGCTCCTCGGCCCTGGCGGCCCGGGTGTCGGCCTCCCGCGCGCGCTCCAGCCGGTCGGTACGGTCCACCAACTCGGCCAGGTAGGCCCGGCGCAGCCGGACGCTGCGGCCGCCCATCCAGCACAGCATGGTCAGCACGACGACGATGACGTGATCCGTCCACGAGGCCGGCTCCCCGCTCAGCAGGACGCCCACGGCGTACCCGAGGCCGGTGACGGCCAGGGCGATCAGGCTGAGCGCGAGCCCGCGATGCGCGGCCACGGAGTAGAGGAGGATGAGCGCCGCGACACCGCGCAGGCCGGGGCTGTGGCCCAGTGCCTGGAGAGCCAGGCCGGGCAGCGTGGTGAACGTGAGAGCGAGCAACGGCCAGAGGCGGCGCGCCGCCACCGGCAGCGTGCACAGCGCCGCCAGGACGAGGCTGAGCGCGTCGGGGTCCCGCAGCTGGGGGACGGAGGAATCCGGCCACTGCACGGACCCCATCAGCGGGATGAGCGCGAGCGAGGCCGCGGTCAGGGCCACCGCCAGAACCGAGTCGTTGATCAGATGGTGAGATCGGATCCGAGATCTCGGACTACCGGGGGTGGGACGCACGGATCCAAATTTACGGACCCATCCTGGGAGTCCGCCCCTGCCGTGGGCGGATATGCGGCTCGTCCGAACGGATGAGCCGGAGCGCCGGTCCCCATGTCAACCGGCGTGACCCCCCGTCACAGCTCGTCGCGGGCCGCCGCGCCCGCCGGTGCGCCCGCTGATGTCCCGGTTGCCACGCCCGCGGGCGTGCCCTTGGTCACAGCTCGTCGCTGGCGGCCCGGTGGCTGCTCCTGCGCGAGCTGAGCCCCGGCTCCCGCGCGGGGACGGGCGGGGGAGTGCCGCCGAACTCGGGGCACAGCGCCTGGTGGTCGCACCAGTCGCACAGCCGCGAGCGCCTGGCCCGCCACTCACGGGACCGCAGCGAGCGCTCGATCGCCTCCCAGAGCGCCTGGACCTTCCTCTCGGTGGCCCGCAGGTCGGCCTCGTCGGGCACGTACCGGATGATCTCGCCGTTGCCGAGGTACATCAGCTGGAGCATCCGCGGCACGTTCCCGTGCAGCCGCCACAGCGCGAGGGCGTAGAACTTCATCTGGAACAGCGCCTTGGCCTCGAACTCCGGCCCCGGCGCGCTGCCCGTCTTGTAGTCGACGACCCGCACCTCGCCGGTGGGCGCGACGTCGAGCCGGTCGATGTAGCCGCGCAGCAGCAGCCCGCTGTCCAGCACCGCCTCGACGTACATCTCCCGCTCCGCGGGCTCCAGGCGGCGCGGGTCCTCCAGGGTGAAGTAGCGCTCGACCATGCCCCGGGCCTGTGTGAGCCAGCCCTCCCGCTCGTCGTCGTCGGCGAACAGCCCGGCGTACTCCGGCTCCTCCTCCAGCAGCCGCCGCCACTGCGGCTCCAGCAGCTCCTGCGCCGCGGCCACCGTGCGCGCCTCGGCGGGCAGGTCGTACAGCCGCTCGAGGACGGCGTGCACGAGGGTGCCGCGGACCGCCGCGGGGGAGGGCCGCTCGGGCAGCTGGTCGATCACCCTGAACCTGTAGAGCAGCGGGCACGTCATGAAATCGCCGGCACGGGAAGGGGAAAGGGCGCCGATGATCGCGCGCTCTTCGGTGAGGGCCATGTCCCGCACTGTAGGCCACCGAGCCGACAGAATCCCTCCCCAAGGCACCGGGTGCCCGCGTCGGGCATGGCCTGCGCTCACCTCCCGGCGCGTACCATCAAGGCCAAGGAGGGAAGACGACCACCATGAGTACCCCTGTGAATGGCTCCCCCGGACTGCGAATGGGACGGCCGTTCGGCATCCCGGTCTACGTCTCGCCCACCTGGCTGATCGTGGCCGTCTTCATCACCTGGACCGCGGAACCGTGGTTCGCGGGGTCCCTTCCGGGGTTCGGACCGCCCGCCACGTACGCGGTGGCCCTGGTCTTCGCGGTGCTCCTCTATCTTTCGGTGCTCGCGCACGAGCTGGCCCACTGCGTGGTCGCCAAGCACTACGGCTATCCCGTACGCAGGATCGTGCTCTACATGCTCGGCGGCGTCTCGGAGATCGAGCGCGAGCCGGACACCCCCGGCCGCGAGTTCTTCGTCGCCGCGGCGGGTCCGGCGCTCTCGCTCGGTCTCGGCGCCGTGGGTTACCTGCTGCTCACCTTCGTGATGCCGAGTGAGGGGCTCGCCTACGTGCTGGTCTTCCAGCTCACCGGGGCGAACCTGATCGTCGGCGTCTTCAACCTGGTGCCCGGCCTCCCGCTCGACGGCGGCCGCATCCTGCGCGCCGGTGTGTGGAAGATCACGAAGAGCCCCGTGAACGGCACCCTCGCCGCCGCCTGGGTCGGCCGCGGGCTCGCCGTGGTGATGATCGCGTGGCCGCTCCTCACGTCGGTGATGACCGGGCAGGACATCGACGTGCCCCTGATGATCTGGTCGGTCATCCTGGCGTCGTTCATCTGGATGGGCGCCACGCAGTCCCTGCGGGTGGCCCGGGTCCGGGCCCGCCTTCCCCACCTGCGAGCACGCGCCCTGGCCCGCAGAGCGCTCCCGGTGACCGCGGAGGTGCCCCTGTCGGAGGCGCTGCGCCGGGCGAGGGACGCAGGCGCCGGGGCGATGGTCGTGGTGGACCACGACAGCCACCCGGTCGCCATCGTCAACGACGCCGCGGTGAACGCCACCCCCGAGCAGCGCAGGCCGTGGGTGAACGTCGGAGCCCTCGCCCGCACCCTGGAGCCGTCCCTGGTGCTCGGCGCGGATCTCGAGGGAGAAGCGCTGCTCGACGCCATGCGCGGCACCCCGTCGGGGGAGTACCTCCTGGTCGAGCGGGGCGGCGAGATCTACGGCGTGCTCGTCACCGCGGACGTGAACCGGGTGTTCTCCGGGGTCTGATGATCTGACCCTCTTCCCACTCGTCTAGTGAGGGCCTCTGGGGCTAGTGTTCTGGTCAAACTGATCAGGAGCGTGTAGTGGCCAGCCCCCTGAGCGTCGGCGTACCGACCCGCGAGCCGTCCGGCGCCGTGACCGTGGCGGCGCGTACGGGAGCGGACCGGGCGGCGGCCCGGCCGGAGATCTCCGGGGGCGCGCGGTCTCCAGAAGGCCGCATGCCATTCTTTTTGCTACGTTCTGGGGTGATCGACCTGGTGTCGCCTACGGTCGCGTTCCGGGCCCGCTCGCCGCGGACGGATGTCCGGGTGAGCGCGCCGATGCCGGTGCCGTTCATCTGGTGGGGTTTCCGGAAAGGGAGAGTTCTGTGACGGAACAGGGCGTGGGGGTGGTCCGCCCGCTGCCGGGAGAGGGCGTCGTCGCCCATCTGAACGGCCTGCTGGTGGTCTGCGCGGCCGCGGATCAGGCGGTCGAGGATCTGCTCGCGGCGCTGCGCGAGACCGCGGCCTCGGGCGGGGACGGCCGGGCGCTGGCCCGCCGGGTCGCCCAGGTCCTGGCCGGGACGATGGACCGGACCACGGGCGAGCCGGTCGCGTGCGCGATAGCCGGGCAGACCGCGGGCGGTGTCGCGGTCCTGGTCAGCGGCGCCGCGGAGGCCACCGTGAGCGGTGGGCCCGACGGCGACGTCCGTCTTTCCGGGCGTGACGCCCTCACCTGGACCGACCGCCTCGTCCGAGGCCCCGTGACGCGGATCGAGCTGCGACTGCCCGGCGCCGGCCCCTCCAGCCCCTACTCGCGGCTCGACGGAGGCGTGGTCGCCGGCGCGGGCGTGGTTCACGACCTCACCGAGGCGGGCGGGACCGCGTTCCCTCCGCCGCCGCCGCACCGGCAGCCGATGCCGGGGCCGCCGGTCCTGCCGATGGAGCCGATCGCCGCGCGCGAGCCCGTCGTGCCGCCGCCCTCTCCGTTCGGCACCATGGAGCCGCCGTTCTCGCCGGGAGAGCCGCACAGGGAGCCGGGCCAGGTCCCTCCTCCGCCCTTCCCGCGGGTCGAGCCTGAGCGCGACTCGGGGCCGTTCGCCCTGCCGCCGCTGCCCGGGCCGCCCATGGAGCCGCTGCCGTACCCCGGGCCGCCCATGGAGCCGCTGCCGTACCCCGGGCCGCCGATGGAGCCGCTGCCGTACCCCGCGCCGCCGATGGAGCCGCTTCCCTACTCCGGGCCGCCCGCGGAGCAGGTCCCGTACCCCGCGCCGCCCGCGGACTCGTTCCCCTATCCCGCGCCGCCCGCGGACTCGTTCCCCTATCCCGCGCCGCCCTTGTCCGGGCCGGATCCGGTCTCCGGCCCGCCGTCAGGACCGATCTTCGGCCCGATGGCCGATCCGGTCCCGGGCTTCGCCACGGGGCCGCAGCCGGAACCGGAGCAGCCCGGCGCCCACGAGAACGACGACGCGCCGCCCGCGCGCGACGCCGGGCCGTTCGAGCCGTTCATGAGCTCCCCGTCGCCCGCTTCCGACGAGGAGCAGGGGGAGTCCACCCAGCTCGACTCCGCGCCGGCCGACGGCCCGCTGCCCATGGTCTACGGGGTCGACTGCAAGAACGACCACTTCAACGACCCGCGCGCCCAGTTCTGCGCGGTGTGCGGCGTGCCCATCCCCGCGCACGTGCTCGTGCCGTACAAGGGGACGCGGCCGTCGCTCGGCGTGCTGCTGCTCGACGACGGCGTCACGCTGGGCCTCGACGCCGACTACGTGCTGGGGCGTGATCCCGAGCGTGCGCCGGAGGCGCAGTCGGGCGAGGCGAGGCCGGCCCGGGTGACCAGCCCCGACGGTTCGGTCTCCCGGCGTCACCTGCGCATCGCGCTGGACGGATGGGACGTCACGCTGGTCGACCTCGGCTCGGTCAACGGAACGCAGATCCAGCCGCCCGGCGACCCGAACTTCTACGACATCCCGCCGAACGAGGTCGTCGCCATCGCCCCGGGCACGACCGTGCGGATCGGGGTCTCCCGCACCATGCGCTACGAGCCGCACCGTACAGCGTGACCTCCGCGGGGGCCCGGAACACGGGCCCCCTCGGCCGCGCCGCGGCCGGCCGGAACTCCCTATGAGGCGAGCCGGTCCAGCTCGCGGAGGATGAGGCGTTCGAGGCGCTCGGGCGTGATCCGGTCGGGGTAGAGGAGCCGGTGCGCGCTGAGCCCGTCGACCAGCGCGAGCAGCCGCTCCGTCACGTCGTCGAGGTCCTCGCCGAGGTCTTCTGGCGCGGCGATCTCCCCGGCGTCGGCGGCGGACTGGAGCAGACTGCGCACGAGATAGCGCAGCTCGGCCGCGTCCTCCCGCTGGAGTGCGAGGAGCGCGGGGCTGCTCAGGCCGCGCCCCCAGAAACCCACTTCGAGGCCGGTCTCCCCGGCGCGTTCCTCGTCCAGCGGGAGGTTGTCCAGCAGCACCTCCCGCAGGGCGGCGAGCCCGGTGAGGCCGACGAGCTTCTCCTTCAGCCGGTTCGCGATGCGGCGGTGGGAGTCGCGCAGGGCCGAGAGCAGGATGTCGTCCTTGTCGGCGAAGTAGTGCGTGAGCACGCCGTTGGAGTAGCCGGCCTCCTTGGCGATCGCCCGGGTGGTCGCGCCCTCGACGCCGTCGCGGAGGATGACCCGCCGGGCGGCCGCCATCACCTCGTCCCGACGCTCGCCGTGGTCCACGATCTTCGGCATGACGGATCCTCCTTCGTCTGTTGACATTTTAGTCGGACGCCCGTCTATTATCCCGGGCATGACCGTCGTCACACTCGGCGTCCACATCGTGGACGTGCTGGCCCGCCCGGTGGAGTCGATCCCGCAGGGCCAGGACACCCATCTCCTCGAACAGATCCGTATCACGGCCGCGGGGGCGGCCGCGGGCACCGCGGTCGATCTGGCCAAGATCGGCGTTCCGGTGGCGTCCGCGGGCGCCGTGGGCGACGACGAACTCGGCGACTTCCTCATCATGATCATGGCGCGGCACGGTGTCGACGTCACCGGAGTCGTGCGCAAGCCCGGAGAGCAGACCGCCGCGTCCATCCTGCCGATCCGGCCGGACGGCGGGCGCCCCTCGTTCCACGTTCCGGGCGCGAACCTCGGGCTGTCCCTGGCCGACCTCGACAAGGAGCGGATCACCGGGGCGTCGGTGCTCCACCTCGGCGGCATGGACGTCACGTGGGGACTGCACGATCCCGCGTTCTTCGCCCTGCTGGACGAGGCGCGCGCGGGCGGCACGGTGGTCACCATGGACCTGCTGTCCAACATGCCGGACCTCGTGACGGGGGCCAGAACCTTCCTGCCGCACGTCGATCACGTCCTGCCCAACGAGGAGCAGGCGCTCATGCTGACCGGCGCGGACGGAGTCGAGGAGGCCGCCGCGGCCCTGCTCGGTGAGGGCGTGACGAGCGTGCTCGTCACGCTCGGGGGCGAGGGCAGCCTCGTGGCCACCTCGGACGGCCACACCAGGATCCCCGCGCTCGACGTCCCGGTGGTCGACACCACCGGCTGCGGCGACGCGTACTGCGCGGGCTTCATCGCCGGCCTCCTCGGCGGCCGCGACGTCATCGGCGCCGCCCGGCTCGGCACGGCCGTCGCCGCCAGGGTCGCCGGAGGGCTGGGCAGCGACGCCGACCTGGACGGCGTCGACCCGGCCGCCCTGTGACCATCCCCGACAGCACCAAGGAGATCTCCGTGACCGGTTTCTCGGACGCGTCGCTGCGCGAGCGCGCCGCAAAGGTCGTCCCCGGCGGCATGTACGGCCACCTCAACGCCGCCCTGCACGGCGACGCCTACCCGCAGTTCTTCGTACGCGGCGAGGGCGCCAGGCAGTGGGACGCCGACGGCCGTGAGTACGTCGACCTGATGTGCAGCTGGGGGCCGATGATCGTCGGGCACCGCAACCCCAGGGTCGAGGCCGCCGCCACGGCCCAGCAGGCGTACGGCGACTGCCTGAACGGGCCGGGCCCGGTCATGGTCGAGCTGGCCGAACTGCTGGTGGACCTGATCCCGTCCGCGGACTGGGCGATGTTCTCCAAGAACGGCACCGACGCGACCACACAGGCCCTCATGGTCGCCCGCGCCGCGACCGGGCGGACGAAGGTCCTGGTCGCGCACGGTGCCTACCACGGCGCGGACCCCTGGTGCACGCCCGGCCTGTCCGGCACGACGCCGAACCAGCGGGCCGACACGATCGAGTTCACCTACAACGACCTGGCCGGTGCCGAGGCCGCCGCCGAGGCGGGCGACATCGCGGCGATCCTGGTGACCCCGTTCAAGCACGACTCGTTCGAGGACCAGGAGTTCGCCGACGCGGACTTCGCCCGCGGCCTGCGCGCCCTCGCCGACCGGATCGGCGCCGCCCTGGTGATCGACGACGTACGCGCGGGCTGGCGGCTGGACCTGCGCGGCTCCTGGGAGCCCTTCGGCGTGCGGCCCGACCTGACCGCGTGGAGCAAGGCGATGGCGAACGGATTCCCGATCGCGGCGGTGACGGGCACCGACGCGCTGCGCGGCCCGGCCCAGACGCTGTACTCCACCGGATCCTTCTGGTTCTCGGCCACCGCGATGGCGGCGGCCAAGGCCACGATCGAGATCCTGCGCGAGACCGACGGCCCCGCGCTCATCGAGCGCGCGGGGACCCGGCTGCGGGAGGGCCTCGCCGCGCAGGCGGCCTCCCACGGCTTCGTGATCAACCAGACCGGCCCGGTGCAGATCCCGTGGTTGTCCTTCGAGGGCGACGCCACCCTGGACAAGGGCATGCGATGGGCGGCCGCGTGCCTGGGGGAGGGCGTGTACCTCCATCCCTGGCACAACTGGTTCCTGTCGACGGCGCACACCGACGACGAGATCGACCGGGCCTTGCTGGGGACCGACGCCGCCTTCGCCAAGCTCAGGGCGACGTTCGGCGCCGACTGACCGGCGGGCCCCGGCCCTTCACGGGTCGCGTCAGCGGGTGCGGGACCACTGGATGTCGTCGACGCGGGTGCCGCCGGGGCCGGGCAGCAAGTCCTTGACGAGCACCTCGCGGACGAACCCGGCGCGTTCGAGCACGCGGTGTGAGGCCGTGTTCTCGGGTGCCGTGCCCGCGACGATCCGGCGCAGGGAGGTGTGCGTGAAGGCCCACTCCACGAGCAGTTCCAGGGCGCGGGTGACGAAGCCGCGCCCCCGGAAGTCGGGATGCAGGCTGTAGCCCGTCATCGCCTGGTCCAGCGGCGGGATGAGGTTCGAGAGCTGGATGTCGCCCGCGAACGCGCCGGTGGCGGCGTCCCGGATGGCGATTGCGGCCTGGTGTCCGGCGAGCCACAGATGGCGGCCGTACCGGCAGCGTTCCACGCACTCGGCGTACTCCGGCGGCTCCGGCGGGACGTGGTGCTCGTAGACGTCGGGAACGGACGCCACCGCGTGGTAGTCGCCGGCGTCCGCGAGGGTGAGGGGCGTCAGCCGTACGACGCCGTCGGTCAGCTCTCCGCCGGGGAAGAAGGGCAGGTACGGCCGGATCGCCTCGCCGGAGTCGGACGCCAGGCGGGCGAAGGCCGCCGTGTCGGCGCGCGAGCCGTCCCGGGTCGGAAGCGCCCCGCGCAACACTCCCTCGCGCCGGAAACCGGCCGCGCACGCGACGCGCTGGCTCGCGACGTTCTCGATGTCGGCCAGAAGCGCGATCCGGGGAACTCCCCGGGCGAAGGCCAGCTCGGTCAGCGCCCGGGTGGCGGTGGTGGCGACGCCCCGCCCGCGCGCCCAGGGGGCGACCCAGTAGCCGATCTCGCCGTTCCCCTCCCGGTCGAGCGGCTTGTGCCCGATGACGCCCAGGAACTCGCCGGTGCCGGAGTCGGCGACGACGTAGTCGGCGCCTCCCGCCTCCCACGTCTCCCGTACGAGCCGGTTGATCCAGAACAGGGCGTCCTCGCGCGTGTAGGGCGAGGGGACGAGCGGGAGGAACCGGGCGATCTCGGGGTCGCCGCACGCCCGCGTCACCGCGTCGGCGTCGGCCTCCACAGGAGGCCGCAGTACGTACGACCCGGCGTGAACCACATCATTGGGAAACATATGGTGGTTTTACCAGGCGAACCGATCTCCGCGACAAGGGATTAACCGGCGGGACGGCGTGCGGGCGGAGGTGCGCCGGGCCCCGCGGCACGGCCGGGACGCGGACGAGACGCGGATGGGGACAGGGCAAACACGGATAGCCTTGGCCACATGGGTTTTCGCAGGCACGGGCCGTTCCAGGCCGGAGATCAGGTTCAGCTCACCGATCCGAAGGACAAGCGGCATACGGTGACGCTGAAAGAGGGTGGCGTCTTCCACACCCACAAGGGGTCCATCCCGCATGACGACCTGATCGGGCAGCCCGAGGGCTCCGTGGTGCGGTCCTCGGGGGGCACCGCCTATCTCGCCTTCCGGCACCTGTTGCAGGACTACGCGGTGTCCATGCCGCGTGGCGCGGCGGTGATCTATCCGAAGGACGCCGCGCAGATCGTCGCCATGGCCGACGTCTTCCCCGGGGCCCGCGTGGTCGAGGCGGGCGTCGGATCGGGCGCGCTGACGTGCTTCCTGCTGCGCGCGGTCGGCTCCGAGGGCTCCGTCACGTCGTACGAGCGGCGCGCCGACTTCGCCGAGGTGGCCACCAAGAATGTGGAGAAGTTCTACGGCGGCCCGATGGACCAGTGGCGCCTGGTGGTCGGCGACTTCGTCTCCGCGCTCGACGAGGTGGACGTCGACCGGGTGATCCTGGACATGCTCGCCCCGTGGGAGTGCGTGGACGCCGCGGCCAAGGCGCTCACGCCGGGCGGCGTGATCTGCTGTTATGTCGCGACGACGACGCAGCTGTCCCGGACGGTCGAGACCATCAGAGAACACGGGAGTTTCACGGAGCCCCATGCGTGGGAGACCTTGGTTCGCGACTGGCATGTAGAAGGGCTCGCGGTACGCCCCGACCACCGCATGGTGGGGCATACCGGTTTCCTGGTCACGGCCCGTCGCATGGCGGACGGCGTCACGCCGCCGCCGAGGCGCAGGCGCCCCGCCAAGGGTGCGTACGGAGAGGGGACCGAATCAGCATGACGATTCAGCCACAAACCGGCAAAGCCGCTTGAATGGGGAACATTCGGGTGAGTACCACTTGCTCACCTGAATAAACGGACCATTCGGGACTAAACACCGAACACCCAATGTAACTACACGAACACTGCCCGGCCAGGTTACGTACAGCGCCAAGATAGGTAGGGTCTTGAGTAGTCGTTCTCGACGGGGAAGGAGGTGACGGGGCGTGGCAGCTCGCGACGACGCTGAGGCTCGGGCCGCGCAGCGCGAACGGGAGGTCGCCGACCTCACAACACAGGTCTCCTTCCTGCAAGAGGAGATCACCGCACTGCGGCGGAAGCTGGCGGAGTCCCCCCGGCAGGCCAGAGTCATCGAAGAGCGTCTCCATGAGGCACAGGCCCAGGTGGCCGCCCTCACTGGGCAGAACGAACGGCTGGTCTCCACCCTCAAGGAGGCCAGGGATCAGATTGTCGCCCTCAAGGAGGAGGTCGACCGGCTGGCGCAGCCGCCGTCCGGTTTCGGCGTCTTTCTAGAGACGAGGGAGGACGGCACGATCGAGGTGTTCACCGGGGGCCGCAAGCTCCGGGTGAACGTCAGCCCCGCCGTGGACGTCGACTCGCTCAGGCGTGGCCAGGAGGTCATGCTGAACGAGGCGCTCAACGTCGTCGAGGCCCTCGGCTTCGAGGACGTGGGCGAGATCGTCATGTTGAAGGAGCTCTTGGAGGACGGCGACCGCGCGCTGGTCATCTCGCACGCCGACGAGGAGCGCGTGGTCAAGCTGGCCGACTCGCTGAAGGACCAGCCGGTCCGCGCCGGCGACTCTCTCCTGCTCGAACCTCGTTCCAACTATGTCTACGAACGCATCCCCAAGTCCGAGGTCGAGGAGCTCGTGCTGGAGGAGGTGCCGGACATCTCCTACGAGGAGATCGGCGGCCTCATGCGGCAGATCGAGCAGATCAGGGACGCGATCGAGCTGCCCTACCTCTATTCGGACCTGTTCAAGGAGCACAAGCTCCGCCCGCCCAAGGGCGTGCTGCTGTACGGCCCGCCCGGTTGCGGCAAGACGCTCATCGCCAAGGCCGTCGCCAACTCCCTGGCCAAGCAGGTCGCGGAGAAGACCGGCCAGTCCGGCAAGAGCTTCTTCCTCAACATCAAGGGTCCCGAGCTGCTCAACAAGTACGTCGGTGAGACCGAGCGGCACATCCGCCTGGTCTTCCAGCGGGCCAGGGAGAAGGCCTCCGAGGGCACACCGGTGATCGTGTTCTTCGACGAGATGGACTCGATCTTCCGCACCCGAGGCTCCGGCGTCTCCTCCGATGTCGAGAACACCATCGTCCCCCAGCTGCTCTCGGAGATCGACGGCGTCGAGGGCCTGGAGAACGTCATCGTCATCGGCGCGTCCAACCGCGAGGACATGATCGACCCGGCGATCCTGCGGCCCGGCCGCCTGGACGTCAAGATCAAGATCGAGCGGCCGGACGCCGAGGCCGCGAGGGACATCTTCTCCAAGTACCTCATCAGCGACCTGCCGCTGCACGCCGACGATCTCGCCGAGCACGCCGACAGCCGGGAGAGCACGATCGCGGGCATGATCCAGCGGGTCGTCGAGCGCATGTACACCGAGAGCGAGGAGAACCGCTTCCTCGAGGTGACCTACGCCAACGGCGACAAGGAAGTCCTGTACTTCAAGGACTTCAACTCCGGCGCCATGATCCAGAACATCGTGGACCGGGCGAAGAAGATGGCCATCAAGGAGTTCCTCGAGACCAAGCAGAAGGGCCTGCGGATCGCGCATCTGCTGGCGGCCTGCGTGGACGAGTTCTCCGAGAACGAGGACCTGCCCAACACCACCAACCCCGACGACTGGGCCCGCATCTCCGGCAAGAAGGGCGAGCGGATCGTCTACATCCGCACCCTCGTGCAGGGCAAGCAGGGCACCGAGGCCGGCCGTTCGATCGACACGGTGGCCAACACCGGCCAGTACCTCTAGGAACCACCTCCGGGGACCGGCTCCGGCTCGTGCGAAGGCCGGGAGGGGATCGCCCCTCCCGGCCTTTTCCTATTTCCCATGCGCGCGGCAATTAGTGCAGCGATGCTCCATTTATCCGGAAATGTACGAATTTCTCGGAAGTGGATGAGCTAATTCTGGAAATTCCGGGGAACCAAGAGCGGCAAAGTTACGTCAAAGGGGCGTGATCTACCTAGGTGTGCGCCCGTGACGCATGTCCGCTCGCGTGGTCTCGACACGGGTCCGGCGACGAGGGGGCCGCGCCTCGTCGAACTCGACGCGTTGCGCTTCGTCGCCGCGTTCGCCGTGATGTCCTTCCACTACATGGCGGCCAGCAAGTCGCTCTGGGGCGACTACCCCACGGCGCTGTTCGCGAGCGTCAACCGGGTCACGACCCTGGGCATCCTCGGCGTCGAACTGTTCTTCCTCATCAGCGGATTCGTCATTCTGATGAGCGCGTGGGGCCACTCCATCGGAGACTTCGTGGTCTCCCGGGTCTCCCGGCTGTACCCCGCGTACTGGTTCGTCGTGATCGCGCTCTTCGTGATGTACACCTTCGTCGGGGTCAAGGGCTTCGACCCCGGACTGTCGCTGCGCGACTACCTGATCAACCTGACGATGTTGCAGGGCGGTCTGGGCGTCGGACACGCGGGCGCCGTCTTCTGGTCGCTGTGGGTCGAGCTCAGGTTCTACATCCTCGTGGGCCTGTTCATGCTGTTCGGCATCACACTGCGGCGCTGCCTGGGCTTCATGACGGGCTGGCTCATCCTCGTGGTCGCCGCCGAGGCGACCCACAACGACGTGCTGACCTTCCTGTTCATGCCCCGCCAGGCCCCGTACTTCATCGCGGGCATGGCGTTCTACCTGATCCACAGGTTCGGTTCCACCCTCGTGCTGTGGGCCTTCGTGGCCGTCTCGTACGGGCTGTGCCTGCTCGCCGCCACGGAGCGGGTCAAGGGACGGGTGGACATGATCGGCTTCGAGCACTTCCCGGCTCCCCCCGAGGGCGCGATCATCGCGATCACGCTGATCTTCCTGCTGATCGCGGCGGTGTCCCTCGGCTGGCTGCGCTGGCTGCGGTGGCGCGCGCTGACCACCGTCGGCGCGCTGACCTACCCGCTCTACCTGGTCCACCAGAACGTCTCGGCCGTGCTCATCCCCGGCCTGAAGGACTCCGTCGGCCGCTGGCCCCTGGTCGGCCTCACCATGGCCGTCTCGATCGCGCTGGCGTACCTCGTCTACCGGCTCGTCGACAAGCCGGGGCAGCGCTGGCTGCGGGCGGCCCTGGGAGCGTCTCTGGACCGGATCCGCCTGCGCGGCGGGCGTTCCGGGCCGCCCCCTCCCGCGGAGGAGACACACGTCGCGACGCAAAGTAAGGAAGCATCTGTGCCGTAACTGTCTGGTAGCCGGGCATAGAGAAGAAGCTAGGCTCGGGGATATAACGGCGGAACGACGGCCTTAAGCAGGCGGGGTGCGCATGACGGTACGGCGGGTGATGGGCATCGAGACCGAGTACGGCATCGCCGTACCCGGGCAGCCCGGGGCGAACGCGATGGTGACCTCTTCGCAGGTCGTCAACGCGTACCTGGCGGCCTCGGCCGCGAGGGCCCGCCGGGCTCGGTGGGATTTCGAGGAGGAGAACCCGCTCCGCGACGCCAGGGGGTTCGATCTCGCCAGGGAGGTGGCCGACCAGAGCCAGCTCACCGACGAGGACCTCGGCCTCGCCAACGTGATCCTGACCAACGGCGCGCGTCTCTACGTCGACCACGCCCACCCGGAGTACTCCACGCCCGAGTGCACCAACCCGCGGGCCGCGGTGATCTGGGACAAGGCGGGGGAGCGGGTCATGTACGACGCCGCCGTCCGCGCCTCGGCGATGCCCGGCAACGCGCCCATCCAGCTCTACAAGAACAACACCGACGCCAAGGGCGCCTCCTACGGCTGCCACGAGAACTACCTCATGCGCCGGGCGACGCCGTTCGCCGACATCGTGCGGCACCTGACGCCGTTCTTCGTCTCGCGTCAGGTCGTCTGCGGCGCGGGCAAGGTCGGCATCGGGCAGGACTCGCGCGGTGAGGGCTTCCAGATCAGCCAGCGCGCCGACTTCTTCGAGGTCGAGGTCGGCCTGGAGACCACGCTCAAGCGGCCGATCATCAACACACGGGACGAACCGCACGCCGACCCGGAGAAGTACCGCCGGCTCCACGTCATCATCGGCGACGCCAATATGTCGGAAATTTCGACATATTTGAAGCTAGGGACCACGGCGCTGGTCCTCGCCATGATCGAGGACGGGTTCCTCACCGTGGACCTCTCGGTCGAGTCGCCCGTCGCCGCCCTCCGCGCGGTCTCGCACGACCCGACCTGCAAGTACGAGATCACCCTGCGCAACGGCCGCAAGATGACCGCCGTGCAGCTCCAGATGGAGTACCTCGAGCAGGCCCGCAAGTACGTCGAGGACCGCTACGGCGCGAGCGTCGACGACATGACCAAGGACGTGCTCAACCGGTGGGAGTCGGTGCTCACCCGGCTCGCCGAGAATCCGATGCAGCTGTCACGCGAGCTCGACTGGGTCGCCAAGCTCGAACTGCTCGAGGGCTACCGCACCCGAGACAGCCTGCCCTGGTCGCACCCGCGGCTCCAGCTCGTCGACCTGCAGTACACCGACATCCGGCCCGACCGCGGCCTCTACAACCGCCTGGTCGCCCGTGGCCGCATGCAGCGCCTGGTCACCGAGGACGACGTGGAGCGCGCGATCGAGCTGCCGCCCACCGACACCCGTGCCTACTTCCGCGGGCGGTGCCTGCGCCAGTACAGCGAGTCCGTCGCGGCGGCCTCGTGGGATTCGGTGATCTTCGACATCCCCGGCAGGGAGTCCCTGCAGCGGGTGCCGACCTTGGAGCCGCTGCGCGGGACCAAGGCTCACGTCGGCGACCTGCTCGACCGCTGCCGCACCGCCGCGGCCCTCGTGGCGGCCCTGACCGGCGACAAGTGAGCGCCCCGATTCGCGGAGCGTTCGACGGCACGGACTGTTCGGAATCTACGTCGTAAAGGCGCGGGCCGGTGGCACCTCGGGCCGCCGGCCGGGAGGCGCCGCCGAGATGCCCAGCCGCCGCAGCACGCCGACCAGGAGCGAGACCGCCGCCTTCGCGGTCAGCCGCGCGTCCGGGTCGCGACGCAGCAGGCCCTCCATCACGGGGCCGAGCGGGCCCGCCCGGTGGGACGGCTCCGGATCGCCGTCCAGCGCCCGTTCGAGCTCGGTGAGCGATCCCGCCTCCGCGTAGGGGGGACGGCCCTCCACGGCGCAGTACAGCGTCGCGCCGAAGGACCAGAGGTCCGAGGCGACGGTCGGCTGCCCCCCTGTCACCCGTTCGGGCGCGAGATAGGCCGCCGTACGGACGACGGGGATCGTGGTCGAGCCGGAGCCCTGGATCGCCGCCATCCCGAAGTCGGTCAGCACGACGCGGTCCTCGGTCAGCAGGACGTTCGCCGGCTCGATGGCGCCGTGGATCACTCCCGTCTCGTGCGCGTGGCGTACGCCGGCCAGAAGCTGGAACCCCACCCAGGCGGACCAGTGCACCGGCAACTGCCCGAGATGGCGGATCGTCTCCTCCAGGGTCAGGCCCTCGAGGAGCTCCGTCACGATCCACAGGCGGCCGTTCGCCTCCAGCAGGTCGTGCACGGTCACCACGGCGGGATGACTCAGCCGGGCGGCCGAGCGGGCTTCCCGGAGTGCCCGGCGGCGCGCGGTCTGCAGGTCGGGCTCGTCGTCGTGGTGCGGCGGCCGCAGCTCCTTGATCGCCACATTGCGCCGCAGTCGCGTGTCGTGCGCGTGCCACATCACCGCTCCTCGCCCGCGGTTAACGGCGGAGAGCAGCCGGTAGCGATCTCCCAGCAATTCGTGATCCGTTCCCATGAGCCACCCCCCTGGCATGACACGGCCCCTATGTCTCCCGGGTACATATTGTGGTCGCAAAAAGGATCACCGTTGACCGTGGCACGCCTCCACCGGTGGTAACGATCCGGTCTACGGGACGATCTTGGCTGCGTACTCCCCGGAGCGGGTACGCGCCGACGGTTCCGGGAAGCCCGTGGGACAAGGGCGTGGGGTGGCTGACTTGCTTTCCCGCCGCGCGGAGGGTTGGCTATCTGGACCGCCTTCCGGAGCCGGGTGAAAGATCGCGGGCGATCCGCGCGAATTGTCGCCCGGTTCGGGGAAGATACGAAGTAGAGGCATCCCCCGAGCGGAGGTATCCATATGGCGACGAGGGACACCGGCGGCCAGAAGCAGACGGGCCGTCAGGAGAGCGAGGTCGAGGAGACCGAGGCGCAGGCGACTCCCGATGTTCAGGAGCGTCACGAGAAGCTCACCGACGACGTCGACTCCATCCTCGACGAGATCGACGAGGTCCTCGAGGAGAACGCGGAGGAGTTCGTGAGGTCATACGTCCAGAAGGGCGGAGAGTAAGGCCGGGGACGGCCGCCGAGGGGAGGCCCGGGTCCGGAGCCGGCCGCGGACGTTCGCGGAGCTCAGGGTCCGGGCCGGCACCTTTCTCATCAGGTCAGGCCCACAACTGAACGGTAACGATCTCGAAGGGGCGCAGCGGGAGCCGTACCGAGCCCGCTGAGACCTCGAGCGGGGCGGCGGGAGAGCCGAGCGCGTCGGCGAGACGCGCGGCGGTGAAATCTCCGTGGACGACGGCCTCGGTCGCCACCGGATGCTCGGCGACCAGGCGCATCTCCAGCCGGCCGTCCCTCTCCCGGAGCGCGGCCATCACCACGCCGTCGCCCGACACCGTGAGTGCCCGCCCCGCGAGCACCGCCGACCCGGCCAGGTCACCGGCGGCGGTGACGGTCCCGGATCCGGGTACGGCGAGCAGATCATGGCGATACTCCTCGGCCAGGCGCACCAGCCCCGCCTCCTCCCAGCCGCCGGCGTACGGCAGGACCGCGAACCGCACCGAGAACGGCCCCTGGCACTGGGCGGCCGGCGTCGCGAGCTGCGGCCCGGCCGGTTCGTCCCGATAGGGGTTCCGGTTCCGCGACAGGTAGCCGACCGATCTCATCAGCGTGAGCGCCAGTTCCCCGGGCTCGTGCGCGCCTCCGGCCCGCCCGGCCGCCGGGCCCAGGGCATCGACGCCGCCAGAGGAGTCGCCCGAGCCACCGGCACTCAAGCGACCGGAGTCACCCAACGCTCCAGAGCCGCCGGAGGGATCAGAGCCACCCGGGACTCGGAAGCCACCTGAGCCGCCAGAGGGGTCAGAGCCACCGACTCCGTGGCCCCCGGAGCCATAGGAGCCGCCGGAGTCTCCAGGGCCGCCCGGGATCAGTTCGTATTCGGTGACGTGGTCGAGCAGCACCGCCAGGCCGCCGGCCGCAACGAACCCCTCTGCGGGGAATGTCGGGATCGGCCGCTCGCCCCCGCTGACCTCGGCGCCGGTTCGCGAGCCGGCTGCCGCGCCGTCCTCCGTGTGGCCGCCGTTCGTACGACGGTCTTCCGGGGTCGCGCCACGCCGTACGACCGCGAACTGGCCCTCCGCGAACGACTCGGCCGCCGGGCGGGCGAGCGGCGCGTGCCACCGGAGGCGGTGGTCGCGGCACCGCACGTCCAGGTCGATCGCGCACCGGACGAACGGCTCGCCCGCGCGCAGCTCCACCCGCGTCGTGACCACCGTGCCCGAAGTGACCACCGTGCCCGAAGTGACCACCGTGTCCGAAGTGGCGATCGTGTCGGCAATGTTCGTTGAGCCGGGGGCGTTCACCGTGCCGGCGATGTTCACGGTGCTGGGGGCGTTCATCGTGCCGGTGCTGTTTCCCTTGCCCGGCGTGGCCTCCTGGGGGACGTCGTCCTCTGACGACCCGTCCCAGCCGGTCGGCGCGCCGTCGGCGGGCCATTCGTACGAGCGGGAGACCTCCAGCACGGACACGAGCGGCCCGCGGCAGATCTCCTCCACCTTGACGTACGCGGGCCGGTCCACGATCCGGTCTTCCGGAGGGGGCGCGTAGTTGTAGGTGTCCCCGATGTCTCCGCCGTGCGAGATCCGGCCGACGCCGTGCACTTCCGTGCCGTCCCGGCCGCGCAACGACAGCGTGCCGTCCTCGGCGACGGTCACGCGCAGCAGCCCGTTGTCCAGAGTGCCCTCGGGGGCGGCGAGCGCGGCAACCGCCTCCGGAGTGCGGGTGAGCGCGACGTGCCCTCCCGCGCCGGGTTCGGCGGTGAGGACGGAGCGGCCCAGCGGCGGGACGGTGACCTGCGCCGCGACGGTGACGACCGGTTCGGCGAGCGTCAGGACCCGCCACGGTCCCGGACCGGCTCCGAGGATGGCCCGGCGCAGGTCCTCGTAGGCGTAGCCGCCCGACGCGTGCCTGCTCACCGTGATCGTGAACACGCCGTCCCCGATCTCCCAGGAGACGATCTCCTGCCCGAACAGCTCCCGCTCGTGGACCCGGCCGAGGAGCTGGGAGAGGTCGTCCATGACCGTCTCGTCGAGCAGCGTGGGGGCGTGTTCCAGTCGCTGGACCGCCACGGTCCCGCCTGACGCGTCCGTCAGCCGGGCGCGGTGCTCCGGCAGGTCGGCAAGCACGAGCGCGGTCCGCTCGAACGGCGACGGGTTGACCACGACCAGCGCGCCGCGCGGTACGTGTGCGGCCAGCGTGGCGCTCACCAGGTCCACCACCGCCTGGCCGATCTGTTCCGCCTCCGCTATCCGCGCGGCGACCTGCTGGGCGGTCTCGTCCGCGCCGCAACCGGTGACGGAGTCGTGCCCGGAGCAGGCGATCAGCCGCCGCCACGCCAGGTCGAGCAGCCGGGCGGACGCCGTACGGTCGGCCAGCCAGAGCGTGGACAGCGGCTCGGCGTACCGGATGACGGCGCGCTCCGCGCGTGCCATCGCCTGCTTGAGAGGGACGCGGGCGGAGACGACACCGGGCAGGATGTTGGCCCGGGCGTGCGACCGCAGTTCGCCGCGGACCTCCGGCAGGTCCGAGGGGACCCCGGCCAGGTCCAGGTACTCCTCGAGGGTGGCGACGCGCAGGCCGTGCCCGGTGATCTCGGCCGCCGGAGCCGAGTGGTCCGCGCCGTACATCGCCAGCATGGGACCGTCCGGGCGCCACGGGCGCATGGAGGCGGCGAAGGCGGAGACACGGTCGGCTAGCCCTTCGGCCGGGCCGCTGAACAGGGCGACCGCGTTGCCGTACCCGCCGGGCAGATAGCGGGTGACGACGGTGGTGCCGTCGGCGCCCGTCCAGGCGAACGCGTCCCGGCCCACCGACTCGGGCACCCCGCGCCACAGGCACGCGCGGCCGAGTCCGGCGAGTGAGAGGATCTGCGGCATCTGAGCGCAGTGCCCGAACTGGTCCGGCAGGTAGCCCACCCGCATGGCACCACCGAGGGCGGCCGCGCCGCGCATGCCGTACTCCAGATTGCGGATCAGCGTCTCACCCGAGCAGAGGAACTCGTCGGCGAGGATCATCCAGGGACCGACGGCGAGCGTGCCCGCCTCGACGAACCTCCTCACGTCGTCCCGCCTCTCCGGGCGGATCTCGAGGTAGTCCTCGACCGCGGCCAGCTGCCCGTCCATGGTGAAGCGGTAGAGCGGGTCGGCCGACATGATGTCGAGGACCTCGTCCAGCATGCGGACGAGCCCCATGCGGAACCGGTGGAAGGGGAGGTACCACTCGCGGTCCCAGTGCGTGTGCGGGACGACGACGATCTCAGGGTGCACGCGTGCTCCTCAGGGGGTTGCGTCCGGGGGGCCGGTGGCGGGCGAGGCGTCCGGGGACGCGGCCGGGGAGGCGGCCTCGCCGCCGATCGGCAGGCCCGCGGACTCGGCGTGGCGCCGGATGATCCGCTGCGCCGTGACGATATCGCTCAGCGCGCCGTCCCGTCCGGTGAGCGGGGGTTCGTCCTGGGTGGCGAACCGGTGGAAGGCGACGAGCTGTCGTTCGAAGGCCTCCGCGACGTCCCGGAAGACGATCTTCCGCTCGGTGGTCCCGAGACGGGTCACCGAGGTGAGCGTCGTGGGCGTGTTCATCAGATAGGGGGACGGGAAGTCGAGTTCGAGCGAGCCGTGCTCGTGGTGGATCGTCACCCGCTCCTGGTAGGCGGGGTATCCCGCCAGGTAGTGCCACCGCAGGCCGTACCTGCCGGTGGCCAGGTCGCCGCTCGCCTCGATCGAGGGAGGGAAGACGTCGCCGGGCCAGACGGCGACGTGGTCCACGGTGCCGGGCGGTCCGGTGAACATCCGCATCAACGACAGGTCGTGGCAGAGACTGCCCAGCACGACCTGGGAGTAGAGCCGGCGCAGTCGTGGCGGCGCGTCCGCGCCCAGCGCCGTCGTGAGCGCCTCCTCGTCCGCCTCCAGGTATGGCGCGAGCGCCTCGGGCGTGGGGTGTGACGCCCGCGCCTTGGCGAAGAGGAGCTGGGACTCGGTGGACGGGTGCAGCACGGTCACGTCCAGATGCCGTACCGCCTCCGGGCCTCCGGCCTCGTGGAGGGCCTCGACCATCCGCTGGGTGGCCGGGTCGTACTGCTTCATGTATCCCACCATCAGGCGGGCGTCGCCCGGGATCCCGGCCAGCTCGGCCCGGCTGTAGGCGAGGGGCTTCTCGCACAGCACCCAGTGGCCGTGGTCGAGCGCGGCCCGGACCAGTGGCGCGTGCGACCCCGGGGTGAGCACGATCAGCGCGTCGAAGCCGCCCTTCCCGAGCATGGCCATGGGGTCGTCGAACGCGGCCACGCCCAGCTCTCCGCCGATCTTCGCGGCGTGGGCGTCGTCCAGGTCGCAGACGGCGCTGAGCTCGAAGAGGTCCCTGCGGCGGGCCAGCAGCGGCAGGTACATCACCTGCGCGGCGATCCCCAGCCCCACGATGGCGACCTTCATGGCTTCCCCCAATCACTTTGGGCCTGATCACCCGGAAACGTGCGCGGATGAGCGTGCTGCCCCGATTCGTGACCAGGTACAGATTCCCTGTGAAGCGCCCCGACATGCGACGACACGGCCCGCGGTCTGACAGGCGGGCGTCACGTGCACAGCGCGTGCAGGGCCGTCGCGTGCAGGGCCGTCGTGTACAGAGTCGTCGTGTACGGAGTCATCGCGTTCAGGGCCGTCACGTGCACAGGGCCATCACCTCGTTCCTCGGCGTCTCCAGCCGATGCGCGCCCGGCCTGGCGGGGAACGCGGCCCGGTCGCCCCGGACGACGGCACGGGTCTCGGGCCCCCACAGGACCAGGCCGTCCGCCCCGATCGCGACGAACTCGTCCCCGTGGCGCAGCAGGAGCGGGCCGTCCGGGGAGGCGGACACGGCGGTACGGCCGTCGGCGAGCGCGGCGATGATGCCCGCCGTCCCGGCGGCGGGATCGGCGAGCACCCAGGTGGTCGGCGCTCCGGGCGGATGCCCTTCCTCCGGCCGGTGGTAGTCGCTGCCGCCGACCACGACGAGGTCGTCCGCCCACGCCTGTCCCCAGGCGAGCGGGGCGCCCCAGGTGCGGTCCCACCAGCTCCAGTGCCACAGCTCGGCGATCCTCGGCCGGTCCGGCGCCATCGGATGCCGCCACGAGCAGTCACCGGCGACCGGGTGGTTGATCGACAGGACCCCGCCCCGATCCCGTACGGCCTTCGCCCATTCGTCCGGCCCCTTGCGGAAGTCCACCCAGCCGACGTCGCCGAACGCGTTGGCGTGGCCGAGGTCCGTGGTCACCTCCTGCCCGGGGAGGAGCAGGATGCCCGCCAGCGCGGAGGCCGAGGAGAGTTCCGCGTGGTGGCTGACGGTGTTGTGGTCGGTGACCGCGAGGAAGTCGAGCCCGCAGTCGGCGGCGAGGCAGGCCAGTTCGTGGACGCCGAGCGAGCCGTCGGAGTGCGTCGTGTGCGCGTGCAGGTCGCCGGCGAGCCAGCGCAGCCCCTCGAGCGCGGGCGCGCCGCGCCGGGAGGCGGCCGGTTCGCGGTGTTGCGCGCGCGGCGCCCGCACGCCTCTGGCCGGATGATCGCGGGGCACCGCCGGAGGCCGCCGGTGCGCGATCACCGTGATCTTGTATGGCAGGCCCTCGTCGGGGATCCGGTAGAGCCCGACGAGCACCAGCCAGACGCCCGGCTCGATTTCACCGGGAAGGTAGCCCGGGGTGGCCCAGTCCGCGGTGACGGTGTACTCCGACCGCGCCCCGCCCGACCAGCCCCGGAAGCCGCGTGGCCCGGCACAGCCGAGATCGAGGGTTCCGGCGGTCCGGTCGTAGGAGAGCCGGACCGTCACGGCGGCGGTTCCCGGAGGCAGCTCGACGGGCACCTCGCGGACCGGGCCGGAGATCCGGTCGGCGAGCGTCCACACGCCCTTGATCGTCGTCATCGGGCGCCGTCCGCCGGGAGGGGCGAAACGAGCCGGTCGTCGCGGTAGACGAGCGCGCGGCCCGGCCGGGGGACCGCCCACGCCGCCGTGCCCGGGGCGGGCTCCTCCCCTTCGGGGACGACGGCCTGGATGAGGTGGTCTCCGGATTCGAGGGTGACGAGATGGGCCGTTCCGAGGTTCTCCACGACCGCTACCTTCCCCGCGAAGGCGTCATCCCTCGGCGATAGCGACAGATCCGTATATTCGGGCCGCAGGCCGTACACGATCGGGCCGTCGGAGACGCCGGCGGGCAGGGGGAGGACCGCCCCGGCGACCCGCAGAGCGCCGTCCCCCGCGACTCCGGGCAGCAGGTTCATGGGCGTGGAACCGATGAAGGAGGCCGTGAACGTGTTCGCCGGCCTCCGGAAGATCTCCGACGGGGTGCCGACCTGCATGAAACGGCCCGCCGACATGACCGCGATCCGGTCGGCGAGCGCCAGGGCCTCGCCCTGGTCGTGCGTCACGAACACGGTGGTCACCGCGAGTTCGCGCTGCAGTCGTTTGAGGAACGTCCGGGCCTCCAGGCGGAGCCGGGCGTCGAGGTTGGACAGCGGCTCGTCGAAGAGGAAGACCTTCGGACGGCAGGCGACGGCCCGGGCCAGGGCGACCCGCTGCTGCTGCCCGCCGGAGAGC
The DNA here is from genome assembly GCF_020826795.1 of Microtetraspora sp. AC03309. Lineage (NCBI taxonomy): Bacteria > Bacillati > Actinomycetota > Actinomycetes > Streptosporangiales > Streptosporangiaceae > Microtetraspora > Microtetraspora sp. AC03309. Next base: position 73,503 of record NZ_JADDIL010000041.1, read on the forward strand.
TGGCCGGGCCGGCGGGCGAGTAGGTCGGACAGGCTGAGCAGGGACGCGGTCTCGGCCGCCTTGGCCTCGCGCCGGGCTCGGGGGACCTTCTTGATCCGCAACGGGTAGGCGATGTTGGCCGTGACGTCCATGTGGGGGAAGAGCGCGTAATCCTGGAACACCATGGCGACGTCCCGCCGCCCGGGAGGAACGGACGTCACGTCGACCCCGCCGATCCCGATATTTCCGGATGTAGGGGTTTCCAGGCCCGCGATCGTCCGCAGCAGCGTCGTCTTCCCGCACCCGGACGGCCCGAGCAACGCGAAGAACTCGCCGTCGGCGATCTCCAGATCGAGCCCGTCGAGCGCCCTCACCCCGCCGGGGAACTCCTTGGTCAGCCCGCCTAACACGATCACCTCTTGATCCCTCCGTGGAAGCGGAAGCCGTACCTGCGGCTGACGAACACGTACATCACCACCACCGGCAGCGAATAGAGCAGCGAGAACGTCGAGATCAGGTCGAGCCGCGGCGCGCCGCCCTCCGTGTACAGCGTGTAGAGGATGACCGCCCCCGGCGCCTTGTCCGGGTCGCGGAGCAGGATGAACGGCTGCAGGAAGCCGCCCCACACGTTGGCCACCGCCCACACCGCGATCGTCGCCAGGCCCGGCCGTACCAGCGGGATCACGACATGCCGCAGAATCTGCAGCGGCGACGCGCCGAACACCCGCGCCGACTCCTCGTACGACGTCGGCGTGCCGTCCATGAAGTCCTTCATGATGAAGATCGCCGCGGGCAGCAGCCCGCCGGACATCGTCAGCACCACACCCAGATGAGTGTCGATCAGGTTCAACCGGGTCGCCAGCTCGAACAGCGGAACCATCGCCGCCGTCCCCGTCACCACCGACGACAGCAGGAGCAGCACGTACAGCAGCGCGTTCCGGCCCGGCACCCGCACTCTGGACAGCGCGTACGCCGCCAGAGCCGCGAGCGTCACGACCAGCGCCGCGCTTCCCCCCGCCTGGATCAGCGAGTTCCGCAACGACGTCAGGGCGTACGGATTGTCGAGCAGCGCCCGGAAGTTCCGGAGCGTGAAATCCGGCACCGACATCGCGATCCCCGGATGGCCGTCGAACGGAGCCGTGGCCAGCCACAGCAACGGCAGCGCGAAGAACCCCAGCACCAGCGCCAGGAACGTCGCCCGGCCGATCACCCCCAACGCATGCCGTCCCGCGCCGTTCATCGGCCCGCTCCGCCCGGTGCCCGTCGGCCCGCCCCGCTCGCTGGGCCGCGGGCGTCCTCGCGGCGGGTGCGGAGGAGACGCAGATACACGAAGGCCAGGACCAGATTGATGATCAGGACGAGGAACGAGATCGCCGCTCCGAAACCGAGGCGCCCCCCGCTCAGCGCCACGTTGTAGATGTAGATCGGCAGGATCTCCGAACGACCCTCGGGCCCCCCGGCCGTGATCTGGAACGCGGAGAAGTCATTGAACGTCCAGAGACTGATCAGCAGCAGGTTCGTCAGGACATGCCCCTTGATCCGCGGCACCACCACATCCCTGAGCTGCTGGAACGTGGACGCCCCCGCCAGGCGTGCCGTCTCCAGATGGGAGGGCGGCACGTTCGCGAGCGCCGCGCCGTACAGCATCATCGAGAACGCCGTCCCACGCCACACGTTGAAGACGATGATCGACGGCATCGGATGGTCGAGCAGCCACGCCAGCCCCGGCGTATGCAGCAACGCGTTCAACGTGCCCTCGTCCCGATCGAGCAACGCGATCCACAGGAACGCCACGACCGACGACGGCAGGATCCACGCCAGCAGCACCAGCCCCTCGGTGACCCGCTTCACCGGCCCCCGCCGGTCCCGCAGCACCCAGGCGATCGAGAACCCCAGTCCCGCCTGCCCGATCACCGCCGAACCCAGCACGTACTGCGCCGTCAACCACAACGACCCCCGGAAACGCTCGTCGCCCAGCGCCGCGGTGTAGTTGTCCAGCCCCACCACCCGCGGCTCCGCCGCCTCCAACCCCGTCAGCCGATAGTCCGTCAGCCCCAGATAGATCGTCCACAGCGCCGGGAAGACCAGGAACACCCCGATCAGCACCAGGGCGGGCAGTACGAACCCCACCGCACGCCCCCGGCCCAGCCCCGCCGCGTCGGTGCTCATGCGCTCGCTCCGCTCGCGGGCTCAGGGCGCCCCTTGTGGCGGCTCATGCGCTCGCTCCGCTTCGCGGGATCATCGGGCGACGTTGGGGGCACCGACGATGGCTTCGAGTTTGCGCTGGTACGACGCGGCCGCCTCGTCGACGGACGTGCCGGACACGACGTCGGCGGTGGCCTCCTGCAAGGCGACCGAGACCTGCGGGTAGACGGCCAGCGGCGGACGGTACGCCGTGACCGGCAGCACCTCGTCCGAGACGAACTTCAGCATCGGATCGACCCCCAGCACCTGGTCGTTCACATCCGTGCGGGAGGTGATCCGCGCCGCGCCCGCGAGCTGCGCCGCCGTCGCCTCGGCCGAGTGCATGAACGACAGCAGTTCCCAGGCCAGCTTGGGATTCTTCGAGAACGGATTCAGCACCCGTACGGCGCCGCCCGACATGCTGACGGCGTCCTGGCCGCGGATGCCCGCTCCCGGGCGCGCGGCGGGGATCAGGGCGTACCCGACGTCAGCGTCCCGGTTCGCCATGGGCGCGACCCCGGCCGTGGGCTCGATCACGGCCCGCCAGAAGTAGTCGCCCTCCGCCAGGATGCCGATCTTGCCTTCGGCGAACCGCGCGAACGACTTGTCCCTGCCCTGCGCCTCCTGCTGCAGCTTCGGATCACCCAGCCCGGTGGTGTAGATCTGCCGGTAGAAGCCCAGCACATCCTTCAGCGCCTGCGACGCGCCGGTCCACTTGCCGTTCGCGTAGATCTCGGCGCCCGCGCCGGCCAGCAGCGGAAGCGCGCCCTGCATGGTCGTGGCCTCGCCCATGGCCGTGCCGGCGTCGACCTGGATCGGGATGGGCACCCCGGCCCTCTTCAGCGCGGCGCCCGCGTCGAGGATCTCCTGCCAGCTCGCCGGCCGCCAGTCGGACGGCAGACCGGCCTTCTCGAACAGCTTCCTGTTGTAGTAGAGGACCCGTCCGTCCGTGCCCTGCGGCAGGGCGTACCGCTTGCCGTCGAAGATGCCGAGCCCCTGCACGGCCGTGGGGATCTGCCCCCAGCCCTCCCAGGAGTCCGCCTCGGGCCCGGCCACCTCGGCCAGCGGTTTGACGTATCCGGCCTGGGCGAACTCGCCGACCCAGATGCCGTCCAGGTCGATCACGTCCGCGCCGGTCCGCGACTTGAGGTCCAAGGCGATCTTCGTCTTGTACTGCTCGTCGTCGACGCCGCTGGGCTGGAAGAGAACGTGGACGTCCCGCCCCTTCGCCTTCTGCGCGGCCTCGAAGCGCGGGATCACCCACTGCTTGGTCCAGTCGGCGGACTCGGCGTTCTTGCCGCCGGAGATGGCGTTCGCGGTGATGACGAGGGTGATGGCGCCGTCCCCCGATCCACCGTCGGTCCCACACCCCGCCAGAGCCAGTACGGCTGCCGCCAGGATCACGAGCGCAGGCTTCATGGACGACCTCCCCGTCGAGGTTAGGACGTACAGACAAATCGACACTCGCACGTTATGACTTGGCGGTAAAGAACGAGTTTGCCTGGCCGGTAAGGGCTCGCGCGTTCCGGGCGGTTCGCCCTTAGCTGATCGGGAAGAGTGCAACCAGCGCCGCGACATGAGTAGGGTCGGTTCGTAACAACGCACGCTTGGAGGGAGTCGCGTGGCATCTCAGCAGGCCTGGATGAGCAACCTCTTCACGAACACGGGGTCCTCGTCGTTCACCGAGTTTCTCGGCGCACACGCACCGGATCTGCTGCCGACCCGCGCGCAGGCGCTGGCCGCTCCGGTCGGAGACCAGATCCCGCACGCGACCACGATCGTGGCCGCGACCTGCGCCGGAGGCGTGGTGATGGCCGGTGATCGGCGCGCCACCTCCGGCAACATGATCTCCCAGCGGGACATGGAGAAGGTCTTCCGCACCGACGACTACTCCTGCATGGGGATCGCCGGGACCGCGAGCACCGGCATCGAGGTGGCCCGGCTCTACCGCGTGGAGCTGGAGCACTACGAGAAGATGGAGGGCCGCTCGCTCTCCACCGAGGGCAAGGCCAACCGCCTGGCCGCCATGATCCGCGGCAATCTCGCGATGGCGATGCAGGGACTGGTGGTCGTCCCGCTCTTCGCCGCGTACGATCCCGACCGCGACGCCGGGCGGATCTTCGGATACGACGTCGGCGGCGGGCCGTACGAGCAGCGGCAGTACCACTCGATCGGCTCCGGCTCGATCTTCGCGCGTGGTTCCCTGAAGAAGCTCTACCGGGAGAACGCGACCCCCGAGGACACCGTGCTCACGTGTCTGCAGGCCCTCTACGACGCCGCCGACGACGACTCGGCGACCGGCGGGCCGGACGTGACGCGGAAGATCTGGCCGGTGGTCTCGGTGATCACCGCGGACGGCTTCCGCCGCCTGTCCGACGAGGAGGTCGCTGAGTACGTCCATGGCATGCTCGACGCCCGGATGACGGACCCCGACGGCCCCACCGCCCCGCTGCGATAACTCGAAGAGAGGATCACCACCGGTGTCCATGCCCTTTGGATATGCCTCACCCGAGCAGATCATGCGGGACAGGGCGGAATATGCGCGGAAGGGCATCGCGCGAGGCCGCAGCGTGGTCGTCATGCAGTATGCCGACGGCATCCTGTTCGTGGCGCCCAACCCGTCCAAGGCGTTGCACAAGATCAGCGAGATCTACGACCGGATCGGTTTCGCGGCGGTCGGGCGGTACAACGAGTTCGAGTCGCTCCGCCTGGCCGGCATCCGCTACGCCGACATCAACGGCTACACCTACAACCGCAGCGACGTGACCGGCCGAGGGCTGGCCAACCTCTACGCCCAGCAGCTCGGCATGATCTTCACTGAGTCGATCAAGTCGCTGGAGGTCGAGATCGTGGTCGCCGAGGTCGGCGAGGACCCCGGGCGGGACCAGATCTACCGGCTCACCTTCGACGGCTCGGTCTTCGATGAGCAGGGCATGGCCGTGATCGGCGGCCAGGCCGAGGCGGTCGGCAGCCGGCTGAAGGAGCGCTACAGCGAGGGCCTGCCGCTCGCTCAGGCGCTCGACGCCGCGCTGTTCGCCCTCACCGAGCCGGGAGGCGAGCGCCCGTCCCCCACCCAGCTCGAAGTGGCGGTCCTCGACCGCAACCGCGAGCACCGCAAGTTCCTCCGGCTCACCGGCCCCCGTCTGCAGCGACTGATCGAGGAGGCCGCTC
>NZ_JADDIL010000042.1:0-78075 GCF_020826795.1 Microtetraspora sp. AC03309
TCTTCGTGGCCATGAGGCCGTAGTGCGGCCCCCACGAGACACGGCCCCAGGCCAGTGCGCAGCCACGGCCGATGTCCAATGTGACCGTGCCGGTACGGCCGGAATACCAGCCCCGCACCACCTTCGACTGGAGCTGTCCGGGGCATCCGCCGTACCCGGAACTCGGGCGGGAACACTGCTTGAGCTGGATCGTCATGTCCTTGGGCTTCCCCCACGTTGAAGCCGAGGAATTGAGGAACGCGCAGACCTTCCCGCGCCCCGCGTCGTGGAAGACGTGGATGTACGCGGCCGCGCCCTTGAACTCCTTCGCGTACACCGGCACCCGGGCGACGCGGACCCCCGCGCAGGTGGGCAAGGAAGAACCCGCCGCCGTCGCGGCCGTGGACGGCCAGAGCAGGGCGGCGAGCAGCGTGAACGCGATGATCAGAACACGCACGGGATCCTCCTTGTGGGGAGCGGAACCCCAACACTGGCTCACGGCGCGGGCGCTGAGTAGATTCGTCGCCAGGTGCAATCTTGGGGCGCACATTGCACCGGCATCGACCTGCGGGTCTTCCAAAATTGGACAGTTGCGGAAGGGGATCTCACGCGGATGCACCCGTTCGAGCTGCTGGTAGACGAGCTCGCCGCAGCCCTTGACGAGGCCGCCGCGGAGCTTCGGCGCGCGCTGGGCGGCCGTCCGCAGAAACATCTGGTGGCCAGGCTGTCGCACGCGGACGCCCCACTCGTCTCCCGCTGGCTGTCAGGGGCGGCCCAACTCTCCCGGCGCAACCGGCTGCCCGGTGCCGCCGCGCTGGCAGAGGCCGCCGCCGCGCTCGCCCTGCCGTACCAGCAGGCCGGGAACCTGGTCGCGATCGGCGAACGGATCGACGGGCTCCGCGGGAGACTGGAAAGCTCCGAGCGTGGCTGGCGGTCCAAGGCCGGCGAGCACTACGCGTCGTCACGGACCGCGCTTGACGGGGACACCGGGGCGGCCGAGGTCGGCGGAAAGCCTCGGGACGCCGGTGAGGGCCGGTATGGCTCCATACTGTCCGGCGTCCATCCGGTCGACGGGCGTGACCCGCCCGACGCCGGCCATCCGGCGACACGGGGAAGCGGCGTGGCGGACCCGCCTGCCGCGCTACCCACCCCCCTGCCTGCCGCTCTCACCAGCTTCGTGGGCCGGGAGCGGGAACTGGCGGAGGGGGCACGACTGCTGCGGACCTCCCGTCTGGTCACGCTGACCGGCGTCGGCGGGGTCGGCAAGACACGGCTCGCGTTGCGCCTTGTGGAGAAGGTCGCCGATCGGTTCCCCGGCCGGGTGTGGCTGATCGAACTGGCCGAGCTCACCGACCCGTCAATGGTCGACCGTGCCGTCGCCTCCGTCATCGGCGTGCAACTCAACGCCCACGAGAAACCGCTGGAGGCGGTCGCCAGGGCGCTCGGCACTCGTCGGGTGCTGCTCATTCTGGACAATTGCGAGCATCTCCTCGATGTCACCGCCGCCCTGGCCTCCACACTGCTGCGGGCGATGCCGAACCTGCGCGTGCTCACCACCAGCCGCCAGCCGTTGCACGTAGACGGGGAGCACGTACTGCCCGTCGGCCCCCTCCCGCTGCTGAACCAGGACGGTGGAACGTCGGCGGCGGTCGACCTCTTCCTCGACCGTGCCCAGGCTGTACTGCCGGGATTCCGGCTGACGGCGCGAAACCAGGACGCAGTGGTGCAGGCATGCCGCCTGCTGGACGGGCTTCCGCTGGCGCTGGAACTCACCGTCCGCCTGCTGCGGACGCTCTCCCTCGACGACCTACTCGACCGGCTCGGCCGGCGCATCCATCTGCACGGCGCTGCGGGCGCCGAACGCGCGGCCCATCCGCGCCACCGTACGCTGCGCGCCGTGTTCGACTGGAGCTACGAACTATGCTCGCCGGACGAACGGAAGGTGTGGGAACGACTCTCGGTTTTCGCCGGAAACATCGCGCTTCCCGACGCCGAGGCGGTGTGCGGCGACGAGGCGACGCACGACGTGTTCGAGGCCATCGCCGGACTGGTGGACAAGTCGCTGCTCACGCGGGCCGACACCGAGGGCCGGACCCGGCTGCACATGCTGGCGACCGTACGGCTGTACGGGCGGGAACGACTGACCGCGTCCGGAGCGGAAGCCGACGCGACGCGTCGTCACCGCGACTGGTACACAAGCCTGGCCGGGCGGGCCGAGGCCGCGTACGCCACGATCGACCAGGGGAAGTGGCTGATTCGGCTCGGGGAGGAAGACGACAACCTCCGGCAAGCACTCAGCTACGCGCTGACCGACGACGGGCCGCCCGCCACCGCCGGCCTCCTCGATGGGGGATACGCGCTCTGGCTGCATTGGATCGCAAGCGGCAAGGTCGGCGAGGGCGCGCACTGGATGCGCCGGGTCCTCGGCCGGTACCCCGAACCGCCCGGCGATGGCCTGGCCCAAAGCTGGTGCCGGGCGCAGTGGTGCGCGGCGTTCCTCTTTCACCTGCACGGCGACCGGGAAGAGGCCCGACGAGCGCTCGACCGCATCGAACCGGTCAGCCACGGCGACGGCGAGGGGTGGGCCGCGATCCGCGCCGCGGTCCACCAGCTACGCGGCCTGTGCGCGCTGTTCGTCGGCGACTTCGCTCAGGCGGAAAGCCATTCGCGAGCCGCGCTACGGGCTGGCGACCAGCGCGCGAGCATGCTCACCGATCAGCAGGCGCTTGCCCAACTCGGCCTCTCCGCGTCGGCGCGGGGAGCGGGGGAGGAGGCGTTCGACTACCTCCACCGCGCACTGGAACTGTCCGAGAGCCGCGGGGAGATCTGGCATCGCTCCTACATACTGTGGACCCTGGCCATCGAGTGCACCGAGATCGGGCGGACCGACGAGGCGGTCAGTCTGTTGTGGCGCAGTCTCGACCTCAAGCGGCGGCTCGGCGACAGGCTCGGCGCGGCGACGGTGAGCGAGACTCTCGCCTGGGCCCTGGCCAAGCTCGAGCAGCCGAGCGTGGCCGCGCTGTTGCTCGGCGCGGCGCACATGGCCTGGCAGCACGCCGGCGCCCCCCAGATGTGGGGATTCACGCACCTGATGGCCAGCCGCGACCGCAACCTCCGCATGATCCGGCAGACCCTGGGCGAGGAGCGATTTCAGAGGGAGTACCGCGACGGCGAACGGCTCGGCCTGGCACGCGCCCTCGACGAACTCGCCCCACACCGGTCCTGACTGCCTTGATCCCCGGACGCGATCAGCCAGGCCGGTTCGATCCGTCGCCCCGGTGTCCCGCGTCGGTCGGAAGCTCTCGAATCCCGACGCCTCTTCGCCCATGATGGCGGCATGGATGACGCCTCACGCCCGCCTTCGGGGACCGGACCGCTTGCCTCGGGGTTCGCCGGGATCGACCCGTCGCTGATGAATGGCTTCATCCGCGATCTGGAGCGGACCGGTCAGGTGATCGCCGAACACGCTGAGGGCATCCGCAGAGAACTGGCCGCGGTCGATCTGTCCGCCACCGACCTCGCGCCGGTCAGGGAGATCGGCGGCTGGGCCGAGGAACAGATCCCCCGCCTCCGCCAGCGGGTGGAGACCATCGACGTCACCCTGCCGTGGCTGCCCAGCGCGGGCTTGCGGCCGTACCAGGAGAAGCCGTTACTCGCCCCCGGAGACGCGCGACGCCAGGGCACCGACCTGGCCGAACGTTTCATGGCGATCGATCCCGACGAATTGCTGCTCAGCGGTCAGTCACCCACCGACAGGATGAACGCCGTCATCGGGACCCTCCGCGAGCACCAGTACGACGCGAACTTCACCGCGGCCTTCTTCACCGCTCTCGGCGCCGACGGCACACGACGGCTCGCCGCTACCCTGCGCCGCCGCCTCTCCGACGAGTCCGTCGATGTCGCCCGTACGGCGTTCGCCACCGCCCTCAGAGGCGGGGCGAAGGTCCCCGGGTTCGCCGCGATCGCGAAGAAGCTGCGCGACAGCACGGGACAGGAGCTGGACGGAGTCGTCGACCTGCTGAAGCCGGGACCGTACCCGACCGAGTGGTTGACCGGGATCGCCGCGACTGTGCTCACGGAGCGTCTCGGCAGCGCGGCCGCCAACGGGAACCTCTCGACGTTCCTGAACCTGCTCGCGGCCAACCCCGCCTCCGCGCGGTTGGCCGTCGGCAGGGCGGCACGTCTCGGCCCGCGCTCCTCCTGGGAGAAGGAGCTGCTGCGCGGGTTCTCAGAGCGCGACGAGAGCGACAAGCTATCGGAATTCCTGACAAAGCTCGCCGAACGGGCACGGCAGGACGGGACGACGGCCGACGCCTTCGGGCGTCTGCTCGCCGCCGTGTCGGGCACCTACGACGAGAGGCAGGGCCGTCACAGCCGGGAGGCCGTTTTCTTCGCCTATACGGTGATGACCACCGTCGACGACCTCCGGCTCCATGACGCGACCCGTGTCCACCTCGGGGAACTCGCCGGCTCGTACACACCCGAGATCACCTTGGGCGCGGACATCGAGGCGGTGGACGCGACCATGGAAAGCGGTCAGTTGCCCTCTCCTGGCGTGTTCGAGCCTGTTCTCGTTCCGGGATTGCGGGGGGCGTTCCGGCTGAGCCCCAAAGACACGTTCCGGTTCCTGACCACCTTCGCGGCACAGGCCGAATCGCGCGCCCCCTTTGACGCCGGCATGGGCGAACTCACCCAACGGCTCCTCCCCCGGGTCTCCCAACTCGCGAAGGCCGGGGACATCTCCGCTATGCGCTTCCTGTTCAGAATGCTCGGGAACGCCCGGGGATTCGAGCTGGCCGCCGCCGTACGGGTGCTCGCCCCGAGTGACAAGGCGGCCAAGGACGCCCACGACGCCGAGAGTTTCCTGATCGGCACCGGCATGGGCATCGCGGGGCTGGTCCCTCCATTCACCGCATACTCGCTCATCTGGACCGGGCTCTCCACGGGAGTTTCCGCGTATTACACCTGGATGCACGCCCCAGAGAACGAAACGGAAGAACTGCAGAAGCTCAGCTCGCTGGAAACACTGGGGCGCAAACACAGCGTCGCTCGGCTCCTCATGGGGCAGGGATTCGCACCGAAGGTCTCTCCCGCTCAAACCTCCCACGGCAAGGGAAATCTCATCACAGACAAGAACGGACATCTCCTCTCGTTCGAAGAGATCAACAAGCATGGCGAAAAAGGCAGGGAGGCGCTGACCCAATGGTTCATCGACAATGGATCGGGCGGCTCGAACGAAACAGCCCTGGGAAATCTTTCAGGGGTTCACGCCGACGGTTTCGAAGGTCGCAGGCAACGCGGCTACGAGACTGCCCTGGCATACGAGGGGGTACTTACGACAGATTGAGGCAATAGGTTTCCCCCCTGACGACATATCGTCCTGTCGCTGAATCCAGGACCAGAACGGTCCTGGTCGCCTCGTTCACCAAGCGGAACGGCTTCGCCATCGGATCGGCGAAATGGTAGTTGTAATCGGCAGTGCGGCCCAACGCGCCGACCAGTGCGTCGTTCGCGGAGCCTGGCTCCATTTTCGGGTCAGCATCTTCTCCGGTGGCGGCGAAGGTGCGTTTGGCTTTACCCTCTCCACAGGGGATGTCCTTCCCGCCCGAATCCGTTACCTGGACATTCAGCGCACCGCGTTCCTTGAGAAGTCGCAAGACATGGGTTTGCAGGCTGGCGGCGGCTTCGGCCACCGTGGGCTCCCGTTCACCGCAGGCCACCGCCAGAAGGGCGAGCAGCGAGACCGCTCCGACGAGCCGTGCGGGAGAGCTGTGACGAGAACGGGACATGAAATATCCTCCGAGTCTGGCCGCCTGAGCGCACGATCTCATATGGGCTGGGAGACTGCACACGCCATTCCGGAGAGGAAAGGTGAGGTGTTTGACAGCGAACCTTGATGACATGGTGCCGAACCCCCGCAAACAGGAGTTGTTGCGAGCGCTGGAGAAGGTGCGAATGCATGCCAGGCAACTGGAGGCGGCACTCGACCCGCCACATGCGACCTTCACCGGGAAGGCCGTCTGGGTGGGACCGCAGGCGCGGGCGTTCGCGGACGAACTGACCCAGAGGCGAGCGCGCCTGCGGTCGCTCATCCAGCGGATCGTCAGCGACCTGGAGGCCGAGTTCATGGCCGCCCCCGAGCACGTACGGCGGTCGCCGGCCGCACACTGACACCGGCGGAGCTTCTTCCGCACAGTACGATCTTGATGATCGACGAGCGTGACGCCGGCTTCGTCGCCCCCGCGACAAAACGTAGCGGCCGGTTCTCACGGAGCCTCGGGTTCCGTCGTCATCAGACACGACCGAGCAGGATGTCCGTCCACAACCGCCGGGCGGCCAGTACAGGCCAGGCCGAGCGCATCCCATCGATAGTCGATCTCATCAGGAGTCCGGCATCGTTGACGGCGCACGCGAACTCCGATCCCGCCTGGCGGCTCATCTTCGACACCGGCGAGCGTGTGAGCTTCGCCATGGGCGGCGGCTTCGATCCGCGAGGTTCGGTCGACGTGTTCCGCTGCGGGATCCGGCGGCTGAACGGCCGGGCGGCAGGGGCGGGCCACGGTCGGTTCGCGGTGGAGGGCGGTATGCGCGGAAGCCCGCCGTCGCGGGCAGCGTCGAGTAACGGTGCTGTGAGCACGGGCCCAAGCGGCTCGGCTTCCGTCCGGCGGGGCAGGAGCCCACGGGCGGATCGTCGGGTGCCACCCCATGGTCGTCCCCGCTCCTCTGGTACACGGGGCGACCCGGACGACCGCTGGGCTGGCACGCTCTCCGGGACATCGCCCGGAGAGCGTGCCGAGCCCTCCCGCATACGGTGTCAGGCGGGGCGGAAGGAGTCCTTCGGCTGGGGGGCGGCGTGCTTGATCATCAGGTGCCGCGTGACGGAGTACTCCTGCACGGCCTCCTGGCTCATGTCCTTGCCGAAGCCGCTGCCCTTCACGCCGCCGTGCGGCGCCTCGGACGCGATCGGAAGGTGGTCGTTGATCCAGGTGACGCCCACGTCCAGGCGGTGCGACACGCGCAGCGCCCGGGACACGTCGGTCGACCACACCGAGGAGGCCAGGCCGTACGGCGTGTCGTTGGCGAGCCGGACCGCCTCGTCCTCGCCGTCGAACGGCACCGCGACCAGCACGGGCCCGAAGATCTCACCCTGGACGATCTCGCTCGACTGGTCGGCGTCCGCGATCAGCGTGGGCGCGTAGTAGAAGCCGGGGCCGTCCAGCGGGGCGCCACCGCAGACCACGCGGCCGGACGCGCGCGACACGAACCCGTGCACCCGGTCGCGGTGAGCCTGCGAGATCAGCGGGCCGATGTCGGATCCCTCGTCCCACGGGTCGCCCGGCCGTACCCGGGAGAGCGCGTCGCGCAGCGCCTCGACGCCCTCGGCGTACCGGGACCGCTCGATGTAGACGCGGGTCGCGGCGGTGCAGTCCTGCCCGGTGTTGTACGTGGCGCCCATCGCGACGCCGAACGCCATGTCCTCAAGGGAGGCGTCCTCGAAGACCAGCGCGGGGGCCTTGCCGCCGAGTTCCAGGTGGACCCGCTTGAGCCCGTCGACGGCACCGCGCATGACGGCCCGGCCGGTCGCGGTGGAGCCGGTGACGCTGACCATGTCCACGCCGGGGTCGGTCACGAGCGCCTGCCCGACCTCGGCGTCGCCGGTCACCACCTGCAGCAGGCCCTCGGGAGCTCCCGCCTTGGCGAACAGCTCGGCCAGCCTGAGCGTGCTCCGCGGGGTCTGCGGGGCGGGCTTGATGACGACCGCGTTGCCCGCGGCGAGGGCCGGGCCGATCTTCCAGATCCCCATGATGAAGGGGAAGTTCCACGGCGCGATCGAGCCGACGACGCCGACCGGCCGCCTGATCAGCACGGACGTGTAGCCGGAGCTGAGCACGCCCGCGCCCGTCCCGTCGAGAGAGCGGCCGGCGCCCGCGAAGAACCGCAGGTTGTCCACGCCGAACGGCAACTCGCCGTCACGGAACACGGGTGCCGGCTTGCCGGTCTCCTCGACCTCGAGCCGGGTGAGCTCCTCGGCGTCCTGCTCCACCAGGTCGGCGAAGCGCAGCAGCACCCGCGCCCGCTCGGCCGGGGTGGTCTCCCGCCACTGCTCGAAGGCCTCCCGCGCGGCGCGTACGGCTGCCGCCACGCCCTCGGGTGACGTGTCCGGCACGTCCTCGATGGGCCGGCCGTTCGCGGGATTGATCAGGGTAGCCATGCCATCCTCTTTCATCGGTCACGATGAACCCCGCCCATTTGCCACAAACAGGACAAATCGCCAGGGTTATGCGTTCATCGTGGATATCAACTGTCGAAACCGACGCCGAATCGGTCGAGAAACCGCAGCCACGGCCCGCGCCGGCCGCCGTTCTCGTCGGCCCGGGCCAACGCCCGCCGGGTCACCTCGACGACCGGCCAGCGCAGCGGCTCCGGCGGGAACGGCACCGGCGGGCGGCGCACCATCTTCAGTCCGGTCCGCGTGGTGGAGCGGCGGGCCAGCAGGTCGAGACCGATCAACGCCCCGAACCGGGACGCGCCGACACCGAGCCCGGTGTAGCCGAGGGCGTACGCGACCCGGCCTCCCATGGCGGTGCCGAAGAACGGGGTGAACCGGCTGGTCGAGTCGATCGCCCCGCCCCACCTGTGACTGAACCGCACACCGTCGAGCTGCGGGAACGTTTCGAAGAAGTGCCGCGCGAGCAGCTCGTGCGAGGCGTCGCGCTGCTCCGAGCCCGTGCCGCGGAAGTTGTAGATGGCGTCGTAGCCGCCCCACAGAATGCGGCCGTCGGCCGTCAGCCGGTAGTAGTGGAACTGGTTGCCCGCGTCGGTGAGGCCCTGTCCCTCCGCCCAGCGCAGAGAGGCGCGCTGCGACTCCGACAACGGCTCGGTGATCAGCACGTAGTCCCAGACCGGCAACACGAAGTTGCTCAGCCTGCGCAACGGCGGCGGGTAGGCGTTGGTGGCCAGCAGCACCTGCGACGCCTCGATCACACCGCTTCCGCCGGCGGACGCCGTACCGCTCCCAGCGGGGCCGGTGATGACGCGGACGGCGGCTCCGGAACGTTCCATCCCGGAGACCGCGGTGTTCTCGTAGACCCGGACACCGAGCTTCTCGGCGACGCGGACCAGGCCCCAGGCCAGCTTGGCCGGGTCCAGGATGCCGCCGGTGCCGCGCAGGCGCAGCCCTCCGAGATACGTCGGCGAGTCCACGTCCGCGCGCATCTCGTCGCGGCCGAGGTAGACGGCGTCCTCGCCGTGCTCGCGGTGCAGCCGCTCCGCGTCCTTGAGCTCGGCGACGTGGTGCGCGGCGACCGCGACCGTCGTCTTGCCCACCAGGCGCAGATCGGCGTCGATGCCGTGGGTCTCGACGAACGCGGCGATGGCCGCGAGGTTCTCCCTGCCGAGCGCGAGAAGCGTGCCCATCTCGCCGGGCCACAGCTTCAGGCCCTGGCCCAGTCCGTGCGTGAGGGAGTCGGAGATGAAGCCGCCGTTGCGACCGCTCCCGCCGTACGCGATGGAGTGCGCGTCGACCAGGACGACGTCACAGGCCGGGTTCTCCTGCTTCGCGAGCACGGCGGCCCACAGTCCGGTGAAACCACCGCCGACGATGAGCAGGTCGGCGGTGGTACGGCCGTCGAGCGGATGATACGCCGGCGCCCCGGGCCTGTCGGTCCAGAAGACCCGGGGAACGGCGTCCTTCAGTGCTTTCACTTGGCGGCGATCTTCTCGATCACGTCGGCGGCGACGCGGAGGCCGTCCCTGCGGCGGATCTCGGCACCGTGGGCGGCCAGCCGCTCGCGCAGCTCGGTGTCGCCGAGCAGCCGCTCCAGGGCGCCGGCCAGCTCCTCGTCGGTGAACCCGTAGGTGTCGAGACGGACGCCGTAGCCCTTCTCGTGCACACGCTGGGCGTTGTCGTACTGGTCCCAGAAGAGCGGGAGCAGGATCATCGGCTTGCCGAAGTGCAGCGCCTCAGTGGTGGTGTTGTTGCCGCCGTGAGTGATGACCAGGTCGACCTGCGGGATGATCGTGGTCTGCGGGACGAACTCGGCGCCCCACATGTTCGGGGCCAGCTCGATCTCCTCGTGCAGCGGGCCCTTGGAGACGATGAAGCGGTACGGCGTCGTGGCCAGCACCGAGATCACCCGGCGCATGAGCTCGACGTCGGCGGAGCCCAGCGAGCCGAGCGAGAAGTAGACCCACGGGCCGTCGCCCTCGACCTCGGGGAACGTGAACTCCACGTCGGTCTCGCGTACGGACGAGTCGAGCCGGGTCCAGGTGGGCCCGAGGGGACGCTCATCGGTATAGTCCACGATCTCCGGGAAGACGTACAGGTTCGCGTCACCCTCGTGGATGAAGTCCAGGTCGGGCAGCGGCGGGGCGCCCTGCTCGACGACCCACTCATTGAACGCGGTGTAGATCTCGCGGTGGGTCCGGTCGTACTCGGCACGGAAGGCGTCCCACTCGCTCCTGTCGTCGGCGGGCAGACCGGAGAAGGCCGGGGCGATGTCCGCCCCCTTCACCTCAAGGGGGTTGCAGGAGACGATGCGCACGAACGGCTTGCCGGCCGTCAGCAGCGCGGGGAAGGTGATGACGTTGTCCTCGACGATCACGTCCGGCTGGACGCGCTCGATGATCGCCTTGAGCTGCGGCTCGCAGTACTTCGCACCGTCGATCAGGGCGTCCCAGATCGGCTTGGTGACCGTCTCCTGCTGCTCCAGGGTGCTCTTGCGGTACTCCGGCGCGGTGTCGCGGATGAAGTCCTTCCAGAACTGGCCCGCGTCCTGCTCCTCCTCGGCCGGCGGCGCGAGGTCGACCAGGTCCTCCTCGAAGCCGAGCGCCTCCAGCTTGCCCTTCCATGACGCCTCAGCCGCGAAGACCACGCGGTGGCCGCGCTTGCGCAGGACATCGCCGATCCCGACGCAGTTGTTCGTCGGCCCGTACGCGCTCTCGGGCATGAACAGGATCGTCAGCTGCTTGTCTGTCATCTCCGGACTCCCTGACTTGTTGAACCGTGATTCAAATAGGTATCTAGCGCGACGTCAATAGCTGGGACATTATGGGTACGCCAGTTGTTGTCGTAGCGTTCAAACCGGATGGGATGGAATGGCCCAGCGCAAGAGCAGAGCCGACCGGCGGATGGACCTCATCGATGCCGCCCGCCGGGCGATGATCCAACACGGCGCGGAGGGTGTCCACCTCAACCAGATAGCCGAAGAGGCCGGGCTGACCTCCGGCGCCGTGCTGTACCACTATCCCGACCTGCGGGATCTGCTGATCGAGGCCCATCACGCCGGGATGGAGCGCTTCTACGAGCAGCGGGTCAAGAAGATCAGCGGCATCGCCGACCCCGCGCTGAAGCTCATCACGACGATCAGGTCCGGCCTTCCCGAGGGGCCCGAGGACGCCGGCGTGCGCCTGCTGTGCGAGCTCGGCGGCGCCGCCGGCCGCAACCGCGTGTACGGCACGCTGCTGACGACGCTGTTCGACCGGCAGGTGTCGATGTACCAGACGATCCTCGAGACCGGGGCGGCCCAGGGCGTCTTCACCCTGGCCCACGACTCCGAGACGATCAGCCGTACGCTCGTCGCCCTTGAGGACGCGTACGGCTATCGCATCATCGCCCGGCATCACTCGATCGGCCCGGACAAAGCCGCGGAGCTCATCCTCGACTATGCCCGCCTCGCGACCGGACACGAGCTCAGGCCGAAATGAGCACGGCGTCGGCGGCGTCCCAGCCGATCGCGACCTCGGTCCCGGGCTCGACCCGCGCCGATCCCTGAGCCGCCGCCAGCACGTGACCTTCATGGCCCTCGACACTCAGCACGATGTGCGAGGTGCCGCCGTAGAAGCTCACATCCACGACCTTGCCGCGGAGCGGGCCGACCTCGGGCTCGGAGTCTTGCTCGGTCTCCAACTCGGTCTCGGGAACGGTCTCGGTCTCGGACGTGGGCTCGGTCTCGGGAACGGTCTCGGTCTCGGACGTGGGCTCGGTCTCGGGAACGGTCTCGGACGTGGGCGCGGCTTCGACCTCGGCCTCCGCCTTGACTTCGGCCTCCGCCTTGACTTCGGCTTCGGCCGCGATCTCCGTCGCGGCCTCGCTCCGCTCCTTCGCCACGGCCTCGGCCTTCGCCTTGGCCTCGTTGACGGCCACGACCTCGGCGACGACCTCCGCCACCACCTTGGCAACAACGCCGGCCACGGCCCTGGAGACGACCTCGGCCATCGCCTCGGCGCTGACCTCGCCCGTCATGGCGGTCTTGACGGCGGTCCTGAGATCGTCGCCCCGGTCGGCGCCGGCCTCGACGGCAGTACCTTCCTTGGCCACGACCTCAGTCTCGACGTCGGCGGCGCTCACAGCCTCCGTGTCCGTGTCCGTGTCCGTGCCCGTGTCAGCCTCAGCGTCGGCGGTCTCGGCGTCGGCGGTCTCGGCGTCGGCGGTCTCGGCGTGGGCGGTCTCGGCGTCGGCGGTCTCGGCGTGGGCGGTCTCGGCGTCGGCGGTCTTTTCCTCCGCCGCGACCTCGGCGTCCGCAGTGGCGTCGGCGTCCGCAGTGGCGTCGGCCGCGCCGACGGCCGCGTCTCCCGCTTGGGCCTCCGCCACTTCCTCGCTCTCAGCCTTCGCCTCTGCCTCGGCGACCGGCTCGGTCACAACCGCGATTTCCCTGACCTCGGGCTCCGCTTTGGCCTTGGACCTTCCCTTGGACTTCCTCTTGGCCTTGCCCTTCGCCTTGGCCTCGACGTCCGCCTCGGCCACAACCGCGATTTCCCTGACCTCGGGCTCCGCGTCCTCGGACTCCGCCTCGGACTCCGCCTTGGGCTCGGCGCCTTCCTCGGCTTGCTTCACCTCGGCTTCGGCCTCAGTGGTCGCGTCCGCCGTGTCCGCAGCCTCTTCCTCGGCCTCTTCTTTGGCCTCAGCCTCGGTCTCGGTCTCGGTCTCGGTCTCGGTCTCGGCCTTGGCCTCAGCCTCGGTCTCGGGCTTGTCCGCGTCCGCTTCCTTACCTGTGGGCTCAGTGTCAGCCGTCGCCTCGGACTTCGGCTCTTCCTCGGCCACGGCCTCGGCGTCGGTCTTCGCGTCGGCTTCCTTCACCTCGGGCTCGGCGTCGGCCGGAGCCTTCTCCGCCACCTCGTCGGCGACGTCGGCCTTGGCCGCGACCTCGGTGATCCGGATCTTCTCCGGACGGACGACGAGGAGCGCGGAGTCGCCGTCGACGCCCTTGGGAGCGGGCAGCACGCCCAGCCCCTCGACGTCGAGGCCCTCCTGGGTGACCTTGCCGGTGAAGATGTTGTTGGCGCCGATGAACCCCGCCACGAACGGCGTACGGGGCCGGTCGTACAGCTCGACCGGGGCGTCCACCTGCTCGACCTTGCCGCCCTGCATGACCGCGATGCGGTCCGCGAGCGACATGGCCTCCTCCTGGTCGTGGGTGACGACGACGAAGGTGATGCCCACCTCGTGCTGCAGCCGCTTGAGCTCGAGCTGCATCTCGGCCCGGACCTTCTTGTCCAGCGCGGACAGCGGCTCGTCCAGCAGGAGCAGGCGCGGACGCTTGACGATCGCACGGGCGAGCGCGACGCGCTGGCGCTGCCCGCCGGAGAGCTGGTGCGGCTTGCGGCGGGCGTGCGCGGCGAGCCCGACGGTCTCCAGCACCTCGGCGACCCGCTCCCGGATCTCTTTCTTGGCCAGTTTCTCGCGCTCCAGTCCGTAGGCGATGTTCCGTTCCACCGTCATGTGGGGGAACAGCGCGTACGACTGGAACATGAGGTTGACCGGGCGGCGGTGCGCGGGCACCTTGAGCAGGTCGTCGCCCTCCAGGAGCACCTCACCGCCGTCCGGCTGCTCGAACCCGGCGAGGATGCGGAGCAGCGTGGTCTTTCCGCAGCCAGAAGGGCCGAGCAGCGCGAAGAATTCGCCCTGCCGGATTTCCAGGCTGACCGAGTCGAGCGCGACGACGTCGCCGAAGCGCCGGCTCACGCCGTCGATGGAGATAAGTGTCATGACAGTGCCTCGGTGAGCTTGGTCATGCGCTGGGCCGCGATGACGACGGTGAAGCTCACCGCGAGCAGCAGGGTGGCCAGCGCGTTGATCTCGGGAGTGACGCCGAACCGCACCATGGAGTAGATGACGATCGGCAGGGTCGGTTCTGTGGGCGCGGCGGTGAAGAAGGCGATCACGAACTCGTCGATGGACAGCGTGAAGGCCAGCAGGGCGCCCGCCAGGATGCCCGGGGCCAGGGTAGGCAGCGTGATCCGCATGAACGTCGTCACCGGGGTCGCGCCGAGGTCGCGGGACGCCTCCTCCATCGAGGTGTCGGCGTGGTTGAGCCGGGCCCGGACGACGGCCGTCACGAAGGCCATGCCGAACACGGTGTGCGCGATCAGCACCGAGTGCAGGCCGAGCGTCATCTTGACCGCCGCGTAGAACACGAGGAGGCCGATCGCGAGGACCAGGTCGGGCAGGATCGCGGGCATCGTCGAGAGGGCGTCGACCAGGCGCGACTTGTTGTAGCGGGCCAGGCCGACCGCTAGCAGCGTGCCCAGCACCGTGGAGAGCACCGTCGAGCCGAACGCCACGATCAGGGTGTTGATCAGACCTTCGCGGATCTTCTCGTTCCCGGCGAGCTGGCCGTACCAGCGCAGCGAGAAGCCGCCCCACGCGTACGGCGATTTGCTCTGGTTGAACGACATGAGCACAACGACCGCGATCGGCACGTACAGGAAGACGTACGTCAGCCAGAAGGGCAGTCGCAGCCAGCCGTGTCCACGCTTCGCGTTTCTACGCATCCCGGCCCACCCTTCGGGTGGCCCATGCCTGGGCGAAGAGCAGGAGCACCAGTACTCCGATCACGGACAGGGCCAGCACCGAGCCGAACGGCCAGTCGCGAGCCTTGAGGAACTGGTCCCGGATCAGGTTCCCCACCATGATCCGGCGACCGCCGCCGAGCAGTTCGGGGATCACGAAGTTGCCCAGGCTCGGCACGAAGACGAAGACGCACCCGGTCAGCACACCGGGCAGCGAGAGGGGCAGCGTCACCGACCAGAACGTCCTGATCGGGCGCGCGCCGAGGTTGGCCGACGCCTCACGGAGCTGCGGGTCCAGCCGCTCGATGGCCGAGTACAGCGGGAGGATCATCAATGGCAGGTACGCGTAGAGCAGGCCGGCGACGATGGCGCCGTCCGAGTAGAGGAGCTCCACCTTGCCGAGACCCAGCGCGTCCAGTCCGGAGTTGAGCAGGCCCTCGGAGTTCAGCAGCACGATCCAGGCGTACGTGCGGATCAGGAAGTTGGTCCAGAACGGCAGCACGACGGCCACCAGCGCGATGACCTTCCACTTGGCGGGCAGCCGGGCGATCATGTACGCGGTCGGGTAGGCCAGCAGCAGAGCGAGGAGCGTCGTGATCGCGGCCAGCTTCACCGACCCGAAGACCACGTCGAGGTACAGCGGGTCGATCAGCCGGGTGAAGTTCTCCCCCGTCGCCTCGTAGACGATTCCGCCGAACCTGCCGCGGCGGAACACCGTGTAGCTGAGCACGAGAGCGAGCGGGACCGCCAGGAAGACGATCAGGAAGCCGAAGCCCGGCCCCATGGTGACGAGTCGCCCGATCACCCGTGCCCGTACGGTGGACTTCATGGTGCCGTCGCCGTAAAGGCGGGCACGCGACATGACATGCGAGAGCTTCCTTCCGGTGGGGAGCTTAGAGTGTTGCAGGATAAGTCAACTTAGACAAGACTTTCTTCTGCATTGTGACCATTGGCGATACAAGCCTTATTGAATCGAGATTCAACAGATGCGGGCGGAAACACGGCACTGGCCAACCCTTCACGAGAAACCGGACGGTTCTCTCACGTTGGCCGTCGGAGAGGGCGTCACCGGAGCCGTCGTCCGGGCGCTCGCGGAGGGCGTCACGCCGCCGCGTCCTTTCTCCGTCCGCGCGTTCCGCCCGCTGCCCCCGCCGCCTCCCGGCGAGCGTGCGATCACGGTCGACCAGACCAACCATTCGGTGATCGCGGGCGAGAGTGTGGTCGTCAAATGGTTCCCCCGCCCCTCCCGCGCGCCGCATCCGGCGCCTGACCTGCTGGCGCACCTGTCCGGCTTCTCCCGCACGGCCACGCCGTACGCCGCCGTCTACTGGGAGGACGCGCTGGTCGCGCTGATCACCGCGTATCTGCCCGAGGCCAGGGACGGCTGGGAGTGGTGCGTGGACGAGGCCGAGGCCGGCCGGACCGCCTTCGCCGCCGAGCTGGGCGGTCTCGCCGCCGAACTGCACCTCGCCATGGCGACTCCGTCCCCCGTCTTCCCCGATCCGGTACGGCTCGCGCACGCCGTACCGGAACAGGACCCGGAACAGGACCCGACGGGCGGCTCGACGGGCGGCGCGGCGAGTGGCGCGGGGGCATGGGCGGCGCGGGCCGAGGAGGCGCTGCGCGACGCGCTCGCGCTCACCGACGGCGAGGACGGGGCGTGGCTGGCCTCGCGGGCCGAGGCGCTGCGGCACGAACTCGCCCCTCTGGCGACGGCGGGCGCGACCCCGCTGATCCGCATCCACGGAGACCTGCACGTCGGCCAGATCCTTCGATGGCGCGACGGCTACGCGGTGGTCGACTTCGACGGGAACCCGACGGTGTCGGGCTCGGCACCGGGCGGCGGCGCCTTCCAGCCGGCGGCCCGCGACCTCGCCCAGCTCACCACGAGCGTCGATCACGTCGGCCAGGTGGCGATCCTCCGCAGGAACGCCGATCCCGACCGGATCGCGGAGTGGGTCGCGGCGTCACGGGCCGCGATCGAAGGCGCGTACGCCGCCGGTCTCGCGGACGCGGGGCGCGCTGACCTGCTCGACCGGTCGTTGATCAGGCCGTTCGAGATCGAGCAGGAGTGCCGGGAACTGATCTACGCCGCCCGGCACCTGCCGCGCTGGCGCTACGCCCCCATGGGCGTACTCCGGACCTGGTTCGGCGCCGGGCCCGCCTTTACGAAGTAAGAAACACGCAGCACACAGATAGAAGAGGTGGATTGTGGACGCGGGGCTGTTCGAGGCCGACCTGCTGGCCAAGCCGGAGGCGCTGGGCGCGCTGGCGGAGGCGCTGGAGGCCGGTGACCCGTTCGAGGGCCTGCCCGAGCGGATCGACCGGGTGGTCTTCCTCGGTATGGGCAGCTCCCGGTACGCCGCGGGGGTCGCCGCATCGCGGCTGCGCGCGGCCGGAGTCGACGCCGTGGCCGAGTACGCCTCCGCCGCGCACACCGTTCCCGGGCCGGGGACGCTGGTGGTGGCGATCTCCGCGACCGGCGGCAGCAGGGAGACGCTCGACGCGCTCGCCCGCTACACCGAGACGTCGAACGTGGTGGCCATGACCAACAAGCCGGGCTCCGCGGTGACCGAGGGCGCCGGTCTGGTCGTGCCCATGCTCGCGGGTGAGGAGCGTGGCGGCGTCGCGTGCCGTACGTTCCAGCACACCCTCGCCCTGCTGCTCACTCTGAACTCCCGGCTCACGGGCGGCGGCGACGTTCCCGCGCTCGTCCGCCGTACGGCGGAGGCCACCGCGGACCTGCTCGACCGGCGGGGCGAGTGGCTGAAGGGGGTCTCGGACCTGCTCGACGGGCCGCACGGCGTCTACACCGTCGCCCCCGCCGAGCGGCTCTCGTCGGCGGAGCAGTCGGCGCTGATGTTCCGCGAAGGGCCGCGCCGCCAGGCGGACGCCTGCGAGACCGGCGACTGGGCGCACGTCGACGTCTATCTCACCAAGACCTACGACTACCGGGCGCTGGTGTTCCCCGGCTCGCGGTACGACGAGCAGGCCATGGAGTGGATCCGCCAGCGCAGCTCGACCGTCCTCACGGTGGGCGGCGAGCTGGACGGCCAGGCCGGGTCGCTGCGCTACCGGCACGACGACGACCCCGACATCGCCCTGCTCACCGAGACCCTGGTCGCCGAACTCGTCGCCGCCTCCTGGTGGGCCCGGGTCTAGACACCACGGACTCACCGATCATCCCTGAGGTGATCGAACGCCTCCGGCGTCGATGACCGGTTTGCGCGTTCTTCCCGAGAAGACCGGAAAAGGCATGGTGCTGCATGGTACATAAGTGATCCAATTCCCCGACCGGGAGTGAACACCGTGGTCAACACGATGCGCGCCGGGCTCTCCCTCGCCATGCTCGCCGGCTTCTTCGCGGTGGCGGCCGCCCAACTGGCGGCCGCCGTCGCGCTCGCCTTCTGGCTGTCCACGGTCATCGCCGGCGCCATCGCGGTGAAGCTGGTCTGGTCGTGCTTCGCCGGTGCCGTCCTGGCCGTCGGCCGGGGAACGTGGAAGGCGATCCGCTCGCGCCCCGAGGCGCCCGCCGGTCTCCTGCTCACTCCGGGAAACGCGCCCGTCCTGTGGACGACCGTACGCGAGCTGGCGGCCGAGGCGGGCACCCGGGCGCCGGACGAGATCTGGCTGATCCCCGAGGTCAACGCGGCCGTGCAGGAGGAGTCGCGGCTGCTCGGCCTGGTCGGCGGACGGCGCCGCCTCTGCCTCGGCCTGCCGCTGCTGCACACGATGACGGTCGCTCAGGTGCGCGCCGTGCTCGCGCACGAGCTCGGCCACTACTCCGGGAAGCACACGCGGCTGTCCGCGCCGGCCTACCGGGGACGGCTCGTGATCGCGCACACGCTGCGCCAGATCGGTCCGTACAACCCGGCCGGATGGATCTTCAAGGGGTACGCCCGACTCTACCTGCTGGCCGACAACGCGGTGTCCCGGCGGCAGGAGTTCGAGGCGGACCGGGTCTCCGCCGGCGTCGCGGGGGTGGACGCCGCCGCGAGCGCGCTACACGAGATCCGCGTCCTGGACGCGGCGTGGAGTTTCTTCCTGGACCGGTACGTCGAGCTCGGCTGGGAGTCGGGCTTCGCACCCGACGACCTGTTCGCCGGGTTCGGCGCGCTCGTCGCCGCCCGCAGGGGTGAGCTGGACGAACTGCGCGGGAGCACGCCCGAGGAGAGCGGCTCACTATGGGACACGCACCCCCCGCTGAACGAGCGGATCTCCGCCATCCGCGCCCTGCCCCGCACGTCGACAAGGCCCGACGAACGGCCCGCCGCCGTACTGGTCCCCGATCTGACCGAGGCCGGGCGGGCGCTGCAGGGAGAGGTGGTCGCGACCGGCGAGCGCACCGTGCTCCCGTGGCCGCAGTTCACCGCGGCGACGCTCGGCGCCATGGTCCAGCGCGAGGCCGACGCGGTCTTCCGCACCGTCGCGCGGACCACCGGCCGTCCCGAGGTCGGGCTGGCCGACGTACTCGACCTGATCGCCTCGGACCGGCTCACCGAGATCGCCCAGCCGTTCTTCCCCACGGCCACGCGACGGGAGGTCGGCACGCTGTTCGCCGAGCCGCTGGAGACCGTGTTGCGGCTGGCCGCGCTCCGGTCCGGCGTCGCGGGATGGCGCCACTCGTGGAGCGGATCCGCCGAGTTCGTCGGCATGGACGGGACCCCGGTCGCCCTGGAGGAGATCGCCAGGACCGCCGTCTCCCCCGGCGGCCTCGACAAGGTCTGGGCGGAGCTGGACCGGCTCGGCATCGACGCCCAGCGGGCCGCGCCGGCCGAGCGGGCGCCGACCACGTTCGGATCGCAGGTCCTCGGCGGCCTGGCCAACGTCAAGGTGGAGGGCACGGAGTACGACCTGGTCGTGCTGAGCACGGGACTCGTCCTCGTCGCGGGTCCCGGCACGTCGGACCAGGGCAGGCAGAGGATGCGGGAGCTCGTCGGATCGACACCGGCGGCGAAGCTCGCCGAGTGGTACCGCTTCGTGCCCTACGAGGAGATCACCTCGGCGAGGGTGAGCAAGGAGATCCCGCTGCGGGCCGAGCTGACGCTCCACGGCGGCGCGATCGTGCCGCTGGAGGAGAAATGGACCAGCGAGGAACTCGACAAGGGCAGCCGCGACCGGCTCGTCCGCGTACTCGGCGAGATCGGTTGACGGCTGGCGTTCCCGGGTGAATGTTCCGGAGCGTGGTCTCATCGGAAATCCGGATGCGCCGGACCTCGTTCGCCTGAGAAGGTTCCGTGCGTGACCCTCGACGACGTCGTCCTCCGCCGGGCGACCGCCTCCGACGCGTTCGCGGCGGCCGACGTGTGGCTGCGCTCGTACACCGCGGCCCTGCCGACGGTGCGCCGGGCGCACACCGACGACGAGGTCCGGGCCCATTTCCGCGATGTGGTCGTGCCCGCGCGCGAGACCTGGGTCGCGGAGCTCGACGGCTCCCTGATCGGGGTGATGGTGCTCGCCGACAGCCTGCTCAGCCAGCTCTATCTCGACCCGGGCTGGCGCGGCCGGGGCCTCGGCGACCGGTTCGTCGCGCTGGCGAAGGAACGCGGCCCGGACGGGCTGGAGTTGTGGACGTTCCAGGTCAACGGCCCGGCACGGCGGTTCTACGAGCGCCACGGCTTCGTCGCGGTCGCGTACACCGACGGGCATGACAACGAGGAGAACGAGCCGGACATCCGCTATGTGTGGCGGCCCGATAGCTGAGCCGCGGGCTCACCCGGCGACGTTCAGCGGTGCCAGCCGAGCCGGGAGGCGGCGTCGTCGGGGACGTACCCATCCGATCCGCCCTCACCGATCCACAGGATGTCGTCGTACTCGGCGACCGGGCCGAGGGCATAGCTCATCGGCAGCCGGGGCTGGACCGCGAACCGGATCTCCAGCTCGGGGTCGAACCGTTCCAGGGCCTCGATGAGATCGGCCACGGTCTCGATGCCGGTCCCGCTGCGTCGGCTCCTGCCACGCCTGTGCCTGCCCATGGGTGCTTCTCCGTGCTTCGGATGACCGGGGGTACGCCGAACTTCTACGGAGCGTAACTCAGCGACATCTGAACGCAACAGATCCTTGACTTGTGGATCACCCTTGACGCTCAGTAGGCGACGCCCATGACCTTCCGATAGGTCTCGGGCGCGGCGATGACCCGCAGGACGTACCCGGCCAGGTCCTCACGTGAGATGGACACGCCTCCCCGGACCGAGTCCTCCACCGCCGTCCGGTACGTCCCGGTCGCCGGGGCGTCGGTCAGCCGTGGCGGCTGGACGACCGTCCAGTCGAGGTCGCGGCCGCGCAATTCCCGCTCGAACAGCCGGGCGTCGCGGTGGCCGTGCCGGAGAAACGTGTTGTGCAGCACCAGCTTGAGCAGCCGCTGCCGCACCGTGTCCGCGGGCTGGTTGCCGAGCGCGTTGGTCACCGCCACCAGACGCCGGACACCCTGCCGCGCCATGGCCTGAGCGACGTTCCCGCCCCCGAGCGAGTAGACCCGGGTGGGGCCGCCCCCGCTGGGTCCGGCCAGGAACACCACCGCGTCCGCCGCGCCGACGGTGAGGGTCTCCGGCTCCAGGACGTCTCCCTGGCGTACGGTCAGCCGCGGGTGGCGCTCGGTGACCGCCTCGGGCCGCCGTGCCACCACCTCGACGTCGTGACCCTCCGCGAGCGCGAGCCGTACCAGGTGGGCGCCCGTGCCGCGGGTCCCCCCGAAGACCGTGATCTTCATGTCCATCACCTCATGGCGGGTTCGATGGTGAGTGTGCACTCACTTACCATTATGGTGGCAGCGCGTTCCACACTGTCAAAGAGAGAGGCCCGGGCCCCCACGTGGTTCCCACCCGCGACCGCATCGTCGGCGCCGCAGAACACGTCATCCAGGAGCTCGGCCTGGTCAGAGCCACCACCAAGGAGATCGCGCGCGCGGCCGGCTGCTCCGAGGCGTTGCTCTACAAGCACTTCAGGACCAAGGAGGAGATCTTCCTGGCGGTCCTCCTGGAACGCATGCCCGCGCTCCGGCCCGCGACACTGCGCCTCGGCGCCCGGGTGGGCCAGGGAACGATCGCGGGCAACCTGGAGGAGCTGGCCGGGTCGGCGATCGAGTTCTTCCGCAGGACGATCTCCCTGGCCGGCGGCATGCTCGGCGATCCGTCCCTGCTGAACGGCTTCCGCCAGATGCTCGCGGCGTCCGGCGGCGGCCCGCACGTGCCCGTGACCCTGCTGGCGTCCTATATCCGCGAGGAGCAGCGGATCGGCCGGGTGAGCCAGGACGCGGACCCCGACGCGGCGGCGGCCCTCCTGTTCGGGGCCTGCTTCCACCGGGCGTTCCTCTCGAACCTCGTCGAGCTCGGACCCGACGACATCCTCGTCCACGAGCTGGTGCGGACGCTGCTCACCGGCCTGACGCCCCGTTGACATCGCCCCTCACCCGAAGGCGGGCGCACCGTTCCGTTGAAGGGGCCCCCGCCTGAAGGCGGGCGCACCGTTCCGTTGAAGGGGCCCCCGCCAGAAGGCGGGCGCACCGGCCCTCCCCTCCGCCGGTGAGAGCACGCCGGGATCCGCGGTTCACCGGTCCCGGCGAGCGGCCGCGAGCCGCTCCGCCGACCGGTCACCGACCTTCGTCGTCGGGACGAGCTCCCCCGCCCTGCCGAGGCCGAACTCCGGCATGTTCACATAGACCGTCTCGTATCCGCTGACCGTGTAGGTCTCGTGCCAGACCCCCACGGCCTCGCTCGCGTACGCCTCCCGGAAGAAACGCTTCCAGGCCGGCCAGTGGCTCGCCTCACGATCCTTCGCGTACGCCATCAGGTGATCGGTGCTGCGCCAGTACTGCACCATGATCGTGGTCCGCCCGTTGAAGAAGCTCTCGAAGTGCAGCAGGCCCAGAGCGGGGTCCGCCCGTAACTCCTTGACCATGGGCCCCATGGCCCGGGCCACCGGCAGCCACTTGCGCAGCGACCGGAACCTGTTGATCCGCATACCGATCAGGAAGACGACGAAGTCGCCCTCCATCCGCGCGCTCATGCGCATGACGTCCTCCTTGGATAGCCGCACTACCTAACAATTGGATAGTAAAACTATCGAGCACAATTGGCAAGCGCTACTATCCAGTCATGCGAATCTCCCAGCTCAGCGCCGAATCCGGGGTCCCGATCCCGACGATCAAGTACTACCTGCGCGAGGGGCTGCTCCCCCAGGGCGACCAGACGGCGGCCACCCGGGCGGAATACGACCAGTCCCACCTGCGCCGGCTGCGGCTGATCCGAGCGCTGCTGGAGGTCGGACGGCTGCCCGTCGCGACGATCCGCAAGGTGATCGACGCCGTGGAGGACGAACGGCTGAGCGTCCACGACATGCTCGGCGCCGCCCATTACGCGCTCTCCACACCGGTCGAGCCGCACCCCGAGGAGGAGGACTGGCGCGGGGCCAGGGAACTGGTCGACGAGATGGTCGCGGACCTGGGCTGGGGCGTCCATCCTCTGGCGCCGGCCCGGGACGAGCTCACGCAGACCGTCGTCACGCTCAAGCGCCTCGGCATGCCGACCTCGCGGGAGGACCTGCTCCCCTACGCGACGGCCGCGCTCGAACTCGTGCGGGAGCAGGACATCACCAAGATTCCCTTCGACGGCCCCCGGGACGTCGCCGTGGAGACGTTGGTGATCTGCGAGGTCCTGTACGGCAAGGCGTTCGACGTGTTGCGCCGCCTGGCCCAGGAGTCGGAGTCCGCCAGGATCCTCGACGCCGCCCCCTGCCCGGAGGGAGGATCTCAGCCCCCCGCGCCCGAATAGGTCACGTCACCGGTTTCGGCAGCGGAACGGGCGGTCCCTCGGCCCACCCGGGCCTATGGTCCGACGAGGTCCCGCTTGTTAGTGTCGGCTGCCAGACAACGCTCTTCGACAGGGACGGCCATGACAGTTGGCGATCACCCCGCGACCACGTCCGGCCACTGCGACCCCCGCTTCTCCCGGGTACGTGAGGTCTTCGACCGGCATTTCGCGGACGGTCTGGAACTGGGCGCCGCGTTCGCGGTCTTCCTGGACGGCGAGCCCGTCGTCGATCTCTGGGGTGGCGTGGCCGACCGGCACACGGGGCGCCCCTGGGAGTCCGGTACGCCGGTCCTCGCCTACTCGTGCACCAAGGCCGTCGCCGCCACCGCGCTGCTGCTGCTCGTTGAGCGCGGCCTGGTCGACGTCCACTCCCCGGTGAGCGCGTACTGGCCGGAGTTCGCGGGCAACGGCAAGGCCCACATCACCGTCGAGCACGTGCTCACCCACCAGGCCGGGCTACCGGTGATCGAGGAGCCGGTCCCGGTGGAGGAGTTCGAGGACCTGCCCGCGATCGCGGACCGGCTCGCCGCGCAGGCGCCGCTCTGGGAGCCCGGCACGGCGCACGGCTACCACGCCGTGACGTACGGCTTCCTCGTCGACGAGATCGTCCGCAGGGTGACCGGCGTGTCCACGGGCGAGCTGGTCGCGGCGGAGATCGCCGGACCACGCGGGCTCGACCTCTGGCTCGGCGCCCCGCCCGACGTGGCGGATCGCGCCGCCCGGCTCTCCGCGGGAGAGCGCAAGGCGCCGACGGGAGAGCGCACGACATCCGCGGGTGGACCCACGGGGGCGGCGGGGGAACACGCGGCGCCCGGGGGCGGCGCCGGTGTCACGGAGGTCGCCGCACCGGACGACCCGCTGGCCGCGATGGCCGCAGCATCGCTGGACAGGAACAGCCTGATGAACCGGGCGCTCGGCAACCCGCCCATCCACAAGCTGCCCGGCGGCGGCAACCATCCGGTGATCCTGCGCGCCGGCTGGCCCGCTCTCGGCATGGTCACGACCGCGCGGGCGCTGGCCGGTTTCTACCGCGCTCTGGTCGCCGGTGAGATCCTCGCACCCTCCGTCCTTGAGGACGCGGTGCGCCCACGCGTCAGCGGACCTGACCGGGTCCTGTACGTGGACAGCGCCTTCGGCCTCGGCTACATGCGTCCGGCGCTGACCTTCCTCACGCCCGCGCGCGGGGCGGAGTCGGCGTTCGGCCACACCGGAATGGGCGGCTCCCTCGGCCTCGGGGACGCCGCGCACGGCATCGCCATGGCGTACACGATGAACCGCATGGCCCAGGGGGTGACCGGCAGTCTCCGTGCCTACCATCTCGCGGAAGCCGTCTACGACTCCCTCGCGTAGAGCGCGGGCACACCACCGCGCGGCGGGCCGGCCGGAACGCGCCTGGTCGAATCATCGGCCCGCTCCGCCCGGTCCGGGGCTGAGCGGGGCCACGACCGATCAGGCCGGCCGAGTCCTACGGCCCGGCACGTCCTCCGGCCGGTCGCCGAGCGCGAGCAGGACGTCGCGCAGCACGTCCGCGAGAGCGCGCGCGGTCGCCTCGGGAACGTCCGCGAACAGGTGGCGGTGCGCCTCCGTGGTGGCGAGGGACAGTTCCTCGGCCTTCTCCACACCCTGCGGAGTGAGCCGGACCCATGAGCTGCGGCCGTCGGAGGGATCGGGTTCGCGCTCGACCAGGCCCGCGGCCAGCAGCCGCTGGAGGATGTTGCTGGTCCCGCCCGTCGTGAGCATCAGCCGCGCGGCGAGGGTGCCGGGCTTGACCCGGTACGGACGTCCAGAACGGCGCAGCGTCGCCAGGACGTCGAACTCCGCATAGGTCAGTCCGTAACCGGCGAGCACGGACTGCGTGACCGTCTCGATCCGCGCCTTGAGCCGCCCGACCCGCTTGACGATCTCCAACTGCGTCGTGGCCGCCTCCGGCAGCTCGGCCCGCCACGCCTCGATCATCTCGTCGACGCGATCCCGGCCGGTCACCCGCCCCTCATTCATGCGCTTGAGGATATCCGCGCTCCCTGATAGCTTTCTAACAAGCTTTTCAAAAAGCTTTCTCGATAAGGAGTATCGCGTGGACCTGCTCATCAGGAACGGCATCGTGATCGACACGGAGCCGGACGTGCACGTCCGGCGGGGAACCGACATCCTCATCACCGACGGAGTGATCGGCGCGATCGGCCCGGACCTGCCCGCCGCCGGCGCGGAGGTGATCGACGCGACGGGCCGGATCGTGCTTCCCGGTTTCGTCGACACGCACCGCCACGTCTGGCAGAGCGTGCTGAGGTCCGTCTCCGCCGACGCCACTCTCGGTGACTACCTGGCGCTCGTCCTCGGCCGGCTCGCCCCCGCGTTCCGGCCCGAGGACGTCTACGCCGCCAACCTCTGGGGCGCCGTCGAGGCGCTCAACGCCGGGATCACGACCGTGTACGACTGGTCCCACATCCAGCTCACCCCCGGGCACACCGACGCCGCGGTCGAGGCCCTCCGCGACTCCGGCGCCCGCGTCGTCTTCGCGTACGCGCATCTGGGCGCGGACGACGCGTCGAGGAACGAGGCGGAGGTCCGGCGGGTCGTCGCCCGGCACTTCCCCTCGGGGGACTCCGGCCTCGTCACCCCCGCCTTCGCGGCGTGGGGGCCGGTGTACGGCTCCGTCGAGGCGGCCGAGGCCGACTGGCGGCTGGCCCGCGAGCTCGGGCTCCGCATCAGCCTGCACGCGACCGGCGAGGAGCCGGTGGAGCGACTGCACGCCGCCGGGCTGCTCGGCCCCGACGTCATGTTCGTGCACGCCAACGGCTTCCCCGACCGCGCGATGAAGATGGTGGCCGACAGCGGCGGCACCGCGTCCGTCGCACCCGCCGTGGAGTCGCAGATGGGCCACGGCTCCCCTGAGACGGGACGGTTGCGCGGGTTCGGCATCCCGACGGGGCTCGGCGTGGACACGGTGGCCGCGGTGCCCGGAGACATGTTCGCCGTCATGCGCGCCGCGCTCGCCTCCGCCAGGCTCCGGCACTTCGGGGAGGGGATCGGCGCGCTGCCGACCGCGGCCGACATCCTGCGCATGGCCACCATCGAGGGGGCCACCGCACTCGGCATGGCCGACCGGATCGGATCGCTTCGCCCGGGCAAGCGCGCGGACGTCGTCATGCTGGACACGGGCCTGCCCAACCTCGCGCCGCCGCACGACCCGGTCGGGGCGGTCGTGACGGCCGCCGATGTGAGCGACGTCGACACGGTGATCGTCGGCGGCGAGGTGGTCAAGCGGGCCGGCCGCCTGGTCGGCGTGGACCTGCCGCGCGCCCTCGACCTGGCCAGGCGTTCCGGCGAGCGGCTGCTCGGCACCGCCGGGTGATCGTATGAGCCTGCGGGCCGGCCCCATCCGGGCGTGGCCCCCCGGCGCGAGGGAACCGCGCGGTCAGCCGGTCAGGCAGGGCGCTCGCCGTACGCCGCGAGGAGCTGGGCCTCGGCGGCGTCGAGGTAAGCCAGCAGCACGCCCGCCGCCCGCTCGTACTCGCCTTCGCCGAGCAGGGCGGCGATGCGCGCGTTGTCGTCGAGGTACGGCTCGTGGAACGGCCGGGGCTCGCCCATCATGTGGAAGGCGAGCCGCAGCTCGGCCAGGACGCGGGCCATGGCCTCGTCCGCGCGGTGACTGCCGAGCAGTGCGGCGACGGCCTGGTGGAAGCGCATGTTCGCGGTGCCGACGGCGACCCAGTCGCCCGCCTCGGCCGCCGCCCGGCCCTCCTCGACCCGGCGGCCCACCTCGCGTACGGCCTCGGCCGGGGCGGTGCCCGCGGCGCGCAGGCCGGCGGTTTCGAGCGGCCGGCGCATCCGGTAGATGTCGGCCACGTCGGCCGCGGTCAACCTGCGGACGAACATGCCGCGATGGAACTCGTGCACGAGCAGGTTCTCGTGGGACAGCAGCCGGAACGCCTCGCGGAGGGTGTTGCGGGAGACGCCGAGCGCCCGCCCGATGATCTCCTCCGACAGCCGCGTCCCCGGGGGGAGCGAGCCCTCGATGACGTTCTCACGCAGGACGGCCGCGACGAGGTCGGCCGTGCTGGCGCGTTCGAGCGCCGGCCTGGCCGCGCTCAGCCGGTCCGCCCAGTCCGCGGTCGCCGTCGTCACCGCCGCCCTTTCTCCTGGAGAACGGGAAAGCCCCCGGAACTCCGGAGTTCCCCCGAGCTTAGGGCGGGGAGTGGTCTCCCCCACAACGCCCGTGCCCCAGAATTTGCAACCCCGGGGATTGCCGGATTGTTCAACAATCCTTAGGTTTCATTCCAGGGCAGTTCACCGGGACCGGCACACACGTGGCGAACGCGCGGACGCGAGGAGACTTCCATGACCGACCAACGGGTGACCGCCGCCCTCTGGAGCCGGCCGTGTCCGGGCTGATCCCCCGCATCGACCTCAACTCCGACCTCGGCGAGGGTTTCGGCCGCTGGCCTCTCGGCGACGACGACGCGTTGTTGTCCATCGTCACCAGCGCCAACGTGGCCTGCGGCTTCCACGCGGGCGATCCCACGATCATGCGGCGGACGTGCGAGACGGCGGTCGAGCGGGGCGTGGCGATCGGCGCCCAGGTCGGCTACCGCGACCTGGCCGGATTCGGGCGGCGGTTCATCGAGATGCCGCCCAGGGAGCTCGCCGACGACGTGCTGTACCAGATCGGCGCCCTGGACGCCTTCGCCCGCGCGGCCGGCGGCCGGGTCGGATACGTCAAGCCGCACGGTGCGCTCTACAACGCGATCGTGCGGCACGAGGAGCAGGCCGGGGCCGTCGTGGCGGCCGTCCTGGCCTACGACCCCGGGCTGCCGGTTCTCGGCCTGCCCGGCTCCGCCTGGTTGCGCCGGGCCGAGCAGGCCGGACTCACGGCCGTCACCGAATGCTTCGCCGACCGCGCGTACACACCGGAGGGGACGCTGGTGCCGCGTGACCGGCCGGGCGCGCTCGTACACGACCCGGACACGGTGGCCGAACGCTGCGTGCGCATGGCTCGCGGTGAGCCGATCGAGGACGTCGACGGCGCCCCTCTGGTCGTACGCGGCGAATCG
Source organism: Microtetraspora sp. AC03309 (assembly GCF_020826795.1). Lineage (NCBI taxonomy): Bacteria > Bacillati > Actinomycetota > Actinomycetes > Streptosporangiales > Streptosporangiaceae > Microtetraspora > Microtetraspora sp. AC03309. Next base: position 28,628 of record NZ_JADDIL010000042.1, read on the forward strand.
ATCTGCGTGCACGGCGACAGCCCGAACGCGGTGGCGACGGCCCGCGGGGTGCGCGCGGCGCTGGAGGCCGCGGGCGTCGAGCTGGCGCCGTTCACCGCGGCGCGGCCCTGAGGAGGTGACCCGATGCGTGTGCGCCGCTGCGGCGACAGCGCTCTGCTGGCCGAACTGGACGGCCTCGACGAGGTGGTCGCGTTCTACGACGCGCTGGCCGAGCACCCGCCGGACGGCGTCACCGACATCGTCCCCGCGGCGCGCACGCTGCTCGTCCGGTTCGAGCCGCCCGCGACGCCGGAGTCAGTCGAGGCCGCCGTCCGGGCGGTACGGCCGGCCTCCGGCGGGCGCACCGGCGCGCGCGAGGTGCGGATCCCGGTCGTCTACGACGGCGCGGACCTGGCCGACGTCGCCGCGTTGACCGGACTGCCGGAACGCGATGTCGTGGCCGCGCACACCGGGACGCCGTGGACCGTGGCGTTCTGCGGCTTCGCACCCGGCTTCGGGTATCTGACCGGCGGCGACTCCCGGCTGGCCGTACCCCGGAGGGCCGAGTCGCGCGTGCGCGTGCCCGCCGGCTCGGTGGCGCTCGCGGCCGGGTTCAGCGCCGTCTATCCGCGCGAGTCCCCCGGCGGCTGGCAGCTCATCGGTCGTACGGACGCGGTGGTGTGGGACCTGGCCGCCGATCCGCCCGCTCTGCTGCGTCCGGGCACCCGGGTCAGGTTCACGGAGGTGACATGAGCCGGTACGGCATGCTGGAGGTGCTGGCGACCGGGCCGATGACCACGGTGCAGGATCTGGGGCGGCCGGGACGCGGCGATCTGGGCGTCGGGCGTTCGGGCGCGGCCGACCGGGGCGCGCTGCGGCTGGCCAACCGGCTCGTGGGCAATCCCGAGGGGGCGGCCGCCCTCGAGATCACGTTGGGCGGGCTGTGCGTGCGGGCGCGCGGAGACCTGGTGATCGCGCTCGCGGGCGCCGCGTGCCCCGCGACCGTGACCGGCCCCGTCGGTATCCGCCGTCAGATCGGGCACCACTCGGTCGAGCACCTGCCCCGCGGGGCCACGCTCCGGCTCGGGACACCGGCCCGCGGCCTGCGGACCTATCTCGCGGCGAGGGGCGGCGTGGACGTGACGCCGGTGCTGGGGTCCCGCTCCACGGACATCCTCGCCGGCCTGGGGCCCGACCTTCCGGTCCCCGGGACGCTGCTGCCGATCGGAACGCCGCCGGCGGCGTTCCCCGCCGTCGATCTCGCGCCGGTGCCCGAGACCGCCGGGGGTGAGCTGGTCCTGGAGATCCTTCCCGGCCCGCGCGACGACTGGTTCACGCCGGAGGCGCTGCGCGTGCTCCGCACGGAGCCGTACGAGGTGACGGCCGACAGCAACCGGGTCGGCATCCGGCTGCGCGGTCCGGTCCTGGAACGGGCGCGCGACGGGGAGCTGCCCAGCGAGGGCATGGTCCCGGGCGCGCTCCAGGTGCCCCCGTCGGGGCAGCCCACGCTCTTCCTCGCCGACCATCCGCTCACGGGGGGCTATCCGGTGATCGCTGTGGTGCGCACCCGCGACGTCGACCGCGCCGCGCAGGCCCGCCCCGGCCAGCGCGTCCGGTTCCGCACGGCATGAGGCGACGCCATGAGACGACGGCAGGAGACCACCATGGGAAAGGTGACGATCATGCGCGATCCGGCCCTGCTGACCCCTTCCGAAGCGCGCGGGCTCTTCCGGGAGGGGCTCGTGACGCCCACCTCCGGTTGGTCACGCGGCTGGACCCAGGCGAACCTGATCGCCCTGCCCAGGGACCGCGCGTACGACTTCCTGTTGTTCGCGCAGCGCAATCCGAAGGCGTGCCCGGTGCTGGACGTGACGGAGCCGGGCGAGACCAGCGCGTCGATCTTCGCCGGTGACCTGCGCACCGACCTGCCCGCCTACCGGGTGTACGAGAACGGCGAGCCGGTCGCCGAGCCGACCGACGTCCGGGAGCACTGGCGCGACGACCTCGTCTGCTTCCTCGTCGGCTGCAGCTTCACCTTCGAGGCGGCGCTGCTGGAGGCGGGCGTGCCGGTACGCCACATCGAGGCCGGGACGAACGTGCCCATGTACCGCACCAACCGGGAGTGCCGGCCGGCGGGCGCGCTGTCCGGGCCGATGGTGGTGTCGATGCGGCCGGTTCCCGCCGAGCTGGTCGAGACCGCGGCACGGATCACCTCGCACTATCCGGCTGTGCACGGCGGCCCGGTGCACGCGGGCGACCCCGCCGCGCTGGGCATCGCCGACCTCGACCGGCCCAACTTCGGCGATCCCGTGGACGTACGCCCCGGAGAGGTCCCGGTCTTCTGGGCCTGCGGGGTGACGCCCCAGGCGGCGGTGATGCGGTCGAAGCCGCCGTTCGCCATCGGGCACGCCCCCGGCCACATGGCCATCACGGACGCACGGGACAGCGCCTACCTTGTGGGGGTTCCCGGCATCGTTCCGTGAACCACACGGACGACGATCACAGGGGCCTCATGGATTACATCGCCGAGGTGACATTTCTCCACCGGTGACAATCGGCCCTTCCGGTGAGAAGTTCGGAAGGATGAATGCCTGGACGGTTCCGGGATACCGGGAGGTGCGCGAGCTCGGCGCGGGTGGCGCCGGGCGCGTGGTGCTGGCGACCTACGAGGCGACCGGCGCCTTCGTCGCGATCAAGTATCTTCGCCCTGAGCTTCGGCGGGATCCGCGTTTCCTGGAGGGTTTCCGGCGCGAGGCCCGCGTCATGGTCGAGATCAACGACCCCAACATCGTCCGGCTCTACGAATACGTCGAGACCGTGGCCGGGGCGGCCATCGTCATGGAGCTGGTCGACGGCGTGTCGCTCCGGCGGATCCTCACCGAGCACGGGACGACCAGTCCGGAGGCGGCGCTCGTCGTGCTGAAGGGCTCGCTGACCGGCCTGTCGGCGGCCCACTCCTCCGGCATCGTGCACCGGGACTACAAGCCCGAGAACGTCCTGGTCCAGGCGGACGGCACCAGCAAGCTGTCGGATTTCGGCATCGCGGCGCCGAGCGGCGATCCGGGCCTGCCCGCCGGGACGCCGCCGTACATGGCCCCCGAGCAGTGGGAGGGCGGCCCGGCCGGTCCCACGACCGACGTCTACGCGGCGACCTGCGTGTTCTTCGAGTGCCTGACCGGGCGCAGGCCGTACCGCGCGGACCACACCGCGGGGCTGCGGCACCAGCACCAGAACGCGCCCATCCCGGTCGCGGACGTGCCCAGCTCGGTACGCGGGCTGGTGGGGCGGGGCCTGGCCAAGAACCCGACGGACCGGCCGGCCACGGCCCGGGCGTTCATCGGCGACCTGGAGGCCGCCGCGACCTCGGCGTACGGGCCGGACTGGGAGCAGCGCGGGCGGCGGCATCTCGCGGAACTGGCCACGCTGCTCGCGCTGACGTTCCCGCTGGCCCAGCCCACCCAGCCGGTGGAGGCGGGCACGTCGCTGGCGCGGACCGTGTTGTCGGACCGGCTGGCCCACTTCGCCCCCCGGTTCGCGATCGGCGCGGCCGTGCTGTCCGCCGTCATGGTCGCCGCGGTGGTCGCGGCCAACCGGCAGGCTCCGGTCGCGGACGACAGCGCCCTGCCGCCCACCCCGTCCACGCGGTTCACGCCGGAGCCGCCGTTCCCCTCGGACGCGGTGGACACGCCCTCCCCGTCGCCGGCGGCCACGGATCCCGGTACACCGGCACCTGATGCCACTCCCGGGGAGATCCCCGGCGAAACACCCGGCGAGCCGCCCGGCGAATCTCCAGGGGAGACGCCGACTCCGGCCGTGAGCATGACCCCGCGACCGGCGCCGTTGTCGGTCGCGGCCCTCGGCGTCTCCGGGTGGGACGGCCAGTCGGCGACCATCCGGGTACGGACGACGACCGGCGGGGCGGTGACGCTCGGCGTCAGGTTCTCCGAGGGCCCGTCACCGGACGAACTGCGTCCGGTGACGGCGCAGACCATCCCGCTGGAGGGCGCGACCTCCTACTCCCCCGGCGTCCAGCACGCCTTCGCCGCTCCCGCGTGCGGGACGACCGTCTACCGCCGGGTCGAGGCGGCGACCGTGCCGAAGGCCGCCGGCGGCACGGCGGCCGCGACCACGAAGGTGACGGGCGCGCCGTGCCCTCCACCGGCCGTACGGAGCGTCACGATCAAGGAGTGGGACGGCGCCGTGGCGACCGTCGAGGTCGGAACCGGCGGCGCCGGCGGCACCGGCGCGGTGAAGGTGTTCGCCGAGTTCACCCGGGACGGCACGACCGTGGCGCGCGGCACCCGGACCCTCTCGGGCCGGACGTCGTACTCCTTCGACCTCACGACCGACCCGATCACGGTGGAGTGCGGCACGACCGCTGTGCTCGGCGTGAAGGTGCGCACGGAACCCGCCGCCGCGGTCGGCGCGCAGGTGAAGGAGACCCGCGTCCCCGGCCCCGCCTGCGCGCCACCCTCCGCCTCGATCGTGTCCTGGGACGGTACGACACTGAGGCTGGACGTCACGTCCGGTTCCACGAAGCCGGTGACGCTCGTCGCGTCGTTCACGCAACGGCAGCGCCGCCAGGGGGAGACGGTGGCGTCCGAGGAGAACCGGCAGGAGAAGACCCTCGAAGGGAAGAAGGCGTACACCGCGTCGTTCACGGTGCCGTTCAAACCGCCCGGCTGCGGCGTCGAGGACGCCAGGAGCGTGACCGTCACCGTGTCACCCGGCGGCGGCGCCACGAGGTCGGTGACCCTGAACGGTCCCCTTTGCGCCGAACCCGAGGACACCCCGGTCACGGAGGCACCCGGAGACGCCGGCCAGGGCGACCACGTCGGGTGACGCGACACGTGCATTGATCTTGTTCCGTAACCAAGCGTTCGCTAGGTTGAACGAGGGGACGGCGGCCCCGTCCACCGTTCGAGGAGAGCCGCGGCCACGCCGCCGCGGGCGCTACCCGGGAGGAAGCCATGGGCATGCTCGACGGCAAGGTCGCACTGATCACCGGTGGAGCGCGCGGCATGGGCGCGTCGCACGTCCGGCTCTTTCTCGAAGAGGGCGCCCGGGTGGTGTTCGGCGATGTGACCGACGAGGAGGGCAAGGCACTCGCCGACGAGACCGGCGCGGTCTACCTGCACCACGACGTCACGCAGCCGGCCGACTGGGACCGGGCGGTGCGCACCGCCGTCGAGACGTACGGCCGCCTCGACGCGCTGGTGAACAACGCGGGCATCCTGATGTTCCGCCGGATCGCCGACATGACGGTCGAGGAGTACCAGCGGGTGCTCGACGTGAACCTCAAGGGCACGTTCCTCGGAATCAAGTCGGTGATCGAGCCGATGAAGGCCGCCGGAAGCGGCTCGATCGTGAACATCTCCTCCATCGAGGGGTTCATCGGCGCGGCCGGCCTGTCGGCCTACTCCGCCTCGAAGTTCGGCGTCCGGGGTCTCACCAAGGCGGCGGCGCGCGAGCTGGCCCCGTTCAGGATCCGCGTGAACTCCGTGCACCCCGGGGCGATCAACACGTCCATGGTGGCCAACCCCGAACTCATGGCCGAGGTGGACAGCGAGCAGTTCGTCAAGGCGATGGTGATCAAGCGGTTCGCCGAGCCGGTCGAGGTGTCGCACATCGTGACGTTCCTCGCGTCGGACCGGTCGAGCTACTGCACCGGCAGCGAGTTCACGGTCGACGGCGGCCTCCTGACCGGCGCGGGATACTGACGCGTCTCTCAGTCGGATCTCAGTCGGATCTCAGTCGGACGCCGCCTCCACCCACAGTGACGGCGTGATGAACAGGCCGGTCGCCTCGACCAGAGGAGTGCCGTCGGGGAGGCTGATCGTGCCGTCCGCCCAGGTCTTGCGCCCTTCTGCCCGGGTGGTGGCGGCCGTGCCGACGACCGGCCGGCCGTACGGCACCGGCTGACGGTAGCGGATGGTCAGGGTCCCGGTCATGCCGGCCCGGCCCGAGGTGGCGACGGCGTGGCCCAGCAGGTGGTCGAGGATCATCGCGCTCACGCCTCCGTGCACACTGTTGGGCGGCCCCTCGTGTGTCGGGCGGAACTCCAGATCGGCCTGGGAACCTTCGGGCGTGTGCTCGATCACCAGCGGCAGGGCGTGCGGGTTGCACGCGCCGGTCACCGCGTTGCCCAGGTGACGGAAGGCGCCGTCCGGCGCGAAGTCGGGCATGAGCGGCCGCTCACGGCGCGCGTCGTTGAGCCGCTCTGTCAGCGCGACGAGCTGGGCGGTGACGGAGGTCACCTCGTCCTCGTCGGCCTCGGTCAGAACGACCGCGTCCATCAGTTCTCTGACCTGCTGGGCGAGCACGGCCAGCGCCGCGAGCCTGGTCTCCTCGTCGTGTCCGGGGGCGAGATCCATCGTCATGCCCGTGATTCTAGAACCTGTTCCATCTGTCTCGCACTTTGGGGTAGTTTGGCCATGTTTAGGTAAAGAAGCTTGGCTTTATGCATATCTGGCGTTGAACATCCCTTTTACGAAGGCTAGCCTCCCACGTCACGTAAGTCCCCCGACGAACAGAGGCGACCTCTCCGTATGAGCCCCGAGATGACGAAGTTGCTCGAGCTGCTGCGATCGCAGGTCGGTTACAGCGCGAAGAGCAACGGTTACACAAAGTTCGGAAACTGGTACAACAACGTAGAGAAGGACTCCGACTACTCCGATCAGCCCTGGTGTGACATGTTCCTCTCGTGGGGCGCCCGCCAACTGGGCTACGACGAGTGGTTCGGCCAGTTCGCCTGGACCGTCGGCCACGCCAGATGGTTCAAGGAGCACGGTGCCTGGGGTGGCAAGCCCGTTCCCGGCGCCCTGGTGTTCTACGACTGGAGCGGCTCCGGGACGATCGCCGGCATCGACCACGTGGGCATCGTGACCAAGGTCATCGGCAACAAGATCCAGACGATCGAGGGCAACATCGACGGCGGCAGGGTCAGCGTCAAGGTGCGCGACAAGGGTGCCGTGGTCGGCTACGGCTACCCCGAGAAGGTCAAGGAACGGCTGAAGGCCCGCGCTGAGACGATCTCCGCGACGAAGGCGTCGGTACGGGAGCTCACGCCGGCCGCGCCGTACGAGGTGGGCCCGCAGGCGATCATCGCCTCCGTCCTGCTCACCACGCTCGCCCTCACCGTCATGCGGGCCCGCCGCCGCGTGACGGTGCGACTCAAGGACGCCAGGGCATCGTCCTGGTCTGACATGTGACAACTTTTCCGTTCTTGGTGACATCTCATGGACTGTCGGCGATAACCCGGTAGATCACCGCATCGCTTGGGAGATGTCCCATGAGTTCGACACCGCTCGCACCCGGAGACCCCGTACGCATCGGTGAGTACGCGCTGGCCGGACGCCTGGGCAGCGGCGGTCAGGGCGTCGTCTACGAGGCGTACGACGCGGCGGGCCTCCGGGTGGCGCTCAAGGCTCTCCACCAGGACGGGCTGCACCGGCCTCCGGCGAAGGAGGTCGCGGCCACCCGGCGGGTGTCGTCGTTCTGCACCGCCAAGATCCTGCACGTCGACCTCGACGGCGACCGGCCGTACATCGTCAGCGAGTTCGTGGACGGGCCCAGCCTGCGCTCGGCGGTGGAGCGGGCCGGGCCGTACACCGACGACGCCCTGCACCGGCTCGCCACAGGAGTGGCGACGGCGGTCGCGGCCGTCCACGAGGCGGGCGTCGTGCACCGGGACCTGAAACCGGACAACGTCCTGCTCGGCCCGGACGGCCCTCGGGTCATCGACTTCGGCATCGCGCGCATCCTGGAGGGGTCGCTGACCGCCGACAGCGCGCTGATCGGGACGCCCGCCTACATGGCGCCCGAACTGTTCTCCGGAGGCACGGCGGGGCCCGCGGTCGACGTCTTCGCCTGGGGCGCGGTGATGGTGTTCGCCGCGACCGGCGCGGCGCCGTTCCAGCGGGACCACGTCGCCGCGGTCGTGCACCAGATCCTGACCGCCGAGACCGATCTCAGCCCGTTGCCCGAGCCGCTGCGCTCGCTCGTGGCCGACGCGCTCAGCAAGGATCCCGACACCCGGCCGACGTCACGCGACCTCCTGCTCGGCCTGCTCGGAGGCGCCGCTCCACGCGGCTCGCTGCTCGCGCGCGGCAGCGACACGGCGGCGACCGTACGGCCTCCGGAAACACTCGCCGCGCGGGCTCCCGAGCTGGGGGACGTGGCGGAGGAGGTGTACTCGTCCCTGCCCGAGGCCGATCGGGCGGTCGTGCCGCGAATCCTGCTGCGGATGACCGGCCCCGAGAACGAGCTGTACGTCGTGGAGGAGAACGAGCTCAACGACGACACCGGCGGTGACGTCGAGGCCGTACTCGCGCGTTTTGTCTCGGCGGGGCTGGTGAGCCGCCGGGAGGGCGGCGTCGGCCTGGTGAACGCCGCCGTGCCCCAGGCGTGGTCCCGGCTGCGCGACTGGCTCGCGGACGACCGCGCCGGGCTCGCGACCCACCATCGGATCCGTACGGCGGCCCGGACCTGGGAGTCGGGCGGCCGCAAAGGCGGCGACCTGCTCAGCGGCACCGCACTCGACACCGCCATGCAGTGGGCGGCGACCGCCCGCCGGCACATCGGCCTCAACCAGCGGGAACGCGCCTTCCTCGACGCGGGCGCGGCGCTGGCCAGGCGGCGGATCCGGCTGCGCCGTGCGGCCGTCGGCGGGCTGGCGGTCCTGCTCGCGGTCGCGGTCGCGCTCGGCGGCCTGGCGGAGTTCATGCGCCGTGACGCCGACGCGCAACGCAGGACCGCCGTGGCCGAGCGAAGAACCGCCCAGACGGAACGGGCCAAGGCCGACACCCGCCGGGACATCGCCGTGGCCGACGGCCTCAGCGCCACGGTGAAGGAGTTGCGGGAGTCGGATCCCGCCGGAGCCATGCGGCTGAGCCTCGCGGCCTGGCGCATCGCCCCCACCGAGGCGACCCGCTCGGCCGTGCTCGGCTCGCTGGTCCAGCGGGAACTCACCGTCTTCAGCCCGCCCTCGGTCGACCGCGCCTGCCACAGCGCGGACGGGGCCACCGAAGCGGTGGTGACCGGTGAAGACGTCGAGTTGTGGGACGTGGCGTCCGGCACGCGGAAGGCCACGCTCAAAGGGGTGGCCGGGAACGGTGCCCCGTGCGAGCTGAGCCCGGACGGACGCCTGATCGTCCTGTTCGGCGACGGTTCATCGACATTGCGGGACACGGCCACGGGGAAGGCTCGAAAGACCGTGCCGGGAGACTCCCTTCGCTTCACGGCATCGAAGCGTTACATCGTCTCCACGGGAGAAGATCGAGAACGCCTGCTCCGGTTGCCCGACCTGACCCCCGTACCCGGACTGCCCTCCGCGTACCGGGTGGACACCGATGCCGCGGGCGAGTACGCCGCCGTCCAGGCCGAGGACAGTTATGTCGATCTTTATCGGATCGGCGATCCGGATCGGATCGTCCGCCTCGGCCCCGGCGAGAAGGGCGGGGCGGATCCCGACCTGAGCTCCCGGAGGATGGCCATCAGCCCGGGTGGGAAGCTGATCACGCTCACCGTCGATCTCGACATCGTGACCCTGGACCCGAAGAAGCCCAGCGCTCCTGGCCGCGGCCACACGCCCACGGGGGCCGGGGAGAGGGATCTCGCGGAGCTCGCCGTGTTCAACCGTGACGGCACGGTGCTGGCGACGGCCAACGCGTGGGCCGTACAGATCTGGGATCCCACCACCATGAGGGAGCTGGGCCGATTCAGCCATCCGGGATTCCAGACCGCCTCCATCGCGTTCTCCGCCGACGACGACCGGTTGGTGATCGGCGGATTCGACGGCACCGTCCGGACGCTGGACGCGAGGGCGTACACCCACCCCGTCCGCCTGCGCGAGCGCGCGGGTGCCGCGGGCGGCCCCGTGCTGGGCGCGCTGTTCAGTCCGGACGGCACGACGATCGCGACGGTCTCCGAGAAGGCGGTGCGCTTCTGGGATCGCCGCACCGGCGAGCAGATCGGGGCGGACGCCAAGGGCCCATGGGAGACCAGGTGGGACACCGTCGACGCCACGGCGGTCGTGTTGCCCGCCATGGCGTTCGCACCCGACGGAAAAACGTTCGCCACCGTCCGTTCCAACACCGTCGTGTCGCTGATCGACGTCCCGGACGGGCGGGAACGGGGCCGGATCCTCCTGCCGGAGAACACCTCCGACCACCCCGAGGAGGTCTTCGCCCTGGCCTTCAGCCCCGACGGGAAGACGCTCGCCCTCTCCGACGCGCGCAACAAGGTGCGGCTCTACGACACCGTACGGCTCCGCCGGACCGGCGGCACGGACGCGGCCCTCGTCACCACGCTCGCCTGGAGTTCCGACGGGCGGCTGCTCGCGCTCGGCAACCCCGAACAGACCATGCTGTGGGACACGAACGAGAAAACCCCCAGCAAGCCGTTCGCCCAGGAGCACAGCAGCGAAGCCCTGACGTTCGCCCCTGACGGCGCGAGCCTGGTCGTCCGGGGGGAGAACGCGTGCTCCTGTACAAGCCAGGTGGGCCCGGCGATCGACGCACGGGTGTGGATCTGGGACGCCGAGACCGGGCGGCCGATCGATCCTCCTCTGGCAGGGCACACCGAGCCGGTGATCGCCGCGGCCTACTCCGCGGACGGGCGGAGCCTGGCCACGGCGAGCGCCGACGACACCATCAGGCTGTGGGACGTCGCGACCCACCGCATGATCGGCCTGCCGTTCACCGGTCACACCGGCGACGTGGTGGCGGTCGCGTTCGGCCCGGACGGGCGGACGCTGTCCTCGATCGGCGCGGACGGCACCATCGTGAACCAGGACCTCGATCCGGACCGGGTCTTCCGATCCCTCTGCGCCCGCGCGGGCGGCGGCCTGTCCGAACGGGACTGGGCCAGGCTGGTCCCCGACGTCCCCTACCGCGCGACCTGCTGATCCGGACGCGCGGGCCGGAGTGGGCGTCAGCGGCGACCGGTCGCGGAGAGCTCCTTCTCCGGTACGGCGCCCGCCGGCTCGTCGTCGTGGCCCTCGATGGAGATGTTCGGCAGGATCCGGTCCAGCCAGCGCGGGATCCACCAGTTGAGCCGCCCGAGCAGGACCATCGTGGCGGGCACCAGGAACCCGCGGATGATCGTGGCGTCGATGGCGATGGCCACCGCCAGGCCGACGCCGAACACCTTCACCAGCGGGTCCGGGTAGGCGACGAACGCGGTGAACACCGCCACCATGATCAGCGCGGCGGAGGTGATCACCCGGCCGGTCGATCCCAGCCCCTCTGCGACGGCCGCCCGGTTGTCCCCCGTCCGCGTGTACGCCTGCCGTACCGAGGTGAGCAGGAACACCTCGTAGTCCATGGACAACCCGAAGAGCACCGCGAACAACATCAGCGGGACATAGGTGTCGATCGGCACGGAGAAGAACAGCGTCTGCACGAACGACCCGTCCGGGGAGTAGGGCGGGTCCATGCCGACGAGCCGGCTGCCCACGCCCATGGAGAACACCACGGCGAGTGCCCCGAACGCGGTGCCGAGGGAGACCAGGTTCATCAGCGCGGCCTTGATCGCCACCAGAGGGGCGCGGAACGCGAGCAGCAGGAGCAGCGCGCTGAGCAGCACGACGACCGCGACCACCAGCGGGGTCCTGCCCATGATGCGGTCCCCGGCGTCCGCCAGCCCGGCGACCTCGCCGCCCACGTGGACGTGCGCGCCCGGGACCCGGATCGCCCGCACCCTGGACACGACGTCGAGGGCGCGCGGATCGCTCGGCGCGTACTCGGAGATCACCTGCACGAGCACGGAACGGCCGTTCTCGTTGACCTTGTGCGGCGACACGTGCGCGACGCCGTCGGTGCGCTGCAACCGCCGGGTCAGGTCCTGGACGACGGGATCGGCCGGTGTGGTGTCCGCGATCTTCTGGTCGAGCTCGGCGACGACGATGAGCGGGCCGTTCGCGCCGGGCCCGAACCCGACCGACACCAGTTCGTACGCCCGGCGCTCCGAGGTGCCCCGGTCCGAGTACCCCTGGTCGAGGGGGCCGAGCTTCAGCGCCGCGGCCGGGGCCGCAAGCGCGGCGAGCGCGACCACGGTGACGGCGAGCACGCGCCATGGGCGGCCGGCGACCCAGTTGCCGAGCGCGGCCCAGCCGGTGGCGGGCCCGTGCCGTCCCGCGACGCGTCCCACCAGCGGCAGCCGGAGCGCGTTGACACGGTGCCCGAGCAGGCCGAGCAGCGCGGGCACGAGGGTGATCGAGGTCAGCACGGCGCACACGACGGAGATGCCGGTGATCCAGCCGAGCGTGCGCAGCAGCGGGAAGCCGGCGAGCGTGAGCGCGCTCAACGCGATGACCACCGTGCCGCCCGCGAAGAGGACCGCGCCGCCCGAGCTCGCGACCGTACGCCGGACCGAGTCGTGGACCGGCACGCCGTCGGCCAGCATTCGCCGGTGCCGCGAGAGCAAGAAGAGCGCGTAGTCGATGCCGACACCGAGGCCGATCATCGTGGCCATGATCGAGGCCGACTTGGGCACGTCCACGACGTGGCCGAGCAGGCCGATGACGCCGAGGCCGACACCGAGGCTGATCAACGCGGTGAAGACGGGGATCAGCGCGGCGACCAGCGTGCCGAAGGCGAACAGCAGGACCAGCAGCGCGACGGCCACCCCGATGATCTCGCTGGTCCCGGTCTTGATCTCCTTGTCCGCGGGAGAACCGGAGCCCGCGGGCACCACCTCGATGCCCGCCTCCGTCGCGGGGGCCGCCGCAGCCACGAGCGCCTGCGCGGTCTCGCCGAGCTTCACGCCGTCCTGGCCCTGCAGCCGCACGGTGATCATGCCGATGCGCTGGTTGGAGGCCATGCCGCCGAGGCGGTACGGCGTCTGCGCCTCGACGACGTGCGGGACCTCGCGTATCCGGGCCAGCGCGTCACCGACGGCCTTCTCGCGGCCCTCCGACAGGAGGGTGCCCTCCTCGGTGTACAGCACGAGCTGAACGGTGCCTCCGGCGTCGTAGCCGGGGCCGAACCCCTCGCGCATGAGCTCGTGCGCCCGCTGCGCGTCCGTGCCGGGGATGGCGACGTTGTTGCTGACCGGGCTCCCGTAGATCATGGTGACGGCGGTGAGCAGTCCCGCCGCGAGCACCCAGAGCGCGAGCACGAACCGCCCGTGCCGGGCGCACCAGCCACCGAGACGTCCTAGCAACGTACTCATGGGAACCCGCCCGTCATGTCGCTGTAACGCCGTCCTGTACGGTCGTACAGAGCGTACAGAGCGAGCGTAAGTCGCAAATCAGGCTTAATGCCGTACCTCTCTCGGAAATGAGACGATGGCCACATTCGACCCTGGGAACGACACCCGGTCCCGCATCCTGGCCGCCGCTCGCGAGCTGTTCGCGGAGCGGGGATACGCGGCGACGTCGCTGGCCGACATCGCCGCGGCGGTGGGCCTGACCAAGACCGCCGTGGCCTACCACTTCCACCCGAAGGACCGCCTGGCCGCCGAGCTCATCACACCCGCCGCCGAGGACGTGCTGCGCCTGCTGGGCACGGACTTCGGCGGTGACCGCCCCGCCTACATCCGCGCCTTCGTCTCCTTCGCCGTACGGCACCGCGCCGTCATCCGGCTGTTCATGGAGGACATCGGCGGAGCCGACGACGCGCCGCCCGGTTCACCCGGCGAAGCGATCAGGACCTTCCGCGACGAGTTGTACGCGCGACTTGCCGGGGCCGACCCCGACGCCGCGACCCGGGTCCGCGCCTGGGCCGTCCTCGGCTGCGTGCAGGCAGCCGTGGTCAAGACCACCGACGTGCCCGGTGAGCTGGTCGAGGAGACCGTCGTCCGCGCCGCCCTCGCGATTTACGAATCCTGATCCACAGACGGCGGCGAGTCGCGGGGTGACGTGGCGAGTCGCGGCCCATGAGGAGTCGCGGAGTGACGTGGCGAGTCGCGACCGGTCAGGAGTCGCGGGCGAGGCTGCCGCTGTACGCGACCCCTCCATCGCCCGACCGGATCACATCCACCCTGGCGGCCCGGTCGTCCGTGGCGGAGAACACGACGATCCCCGGATGGCAACTCGTGCCGGTCACATGGTCCAGGCGAAGGATGAGGTCGCCCTTCTTCTCCCCTGTCCGGGTGAGGCGCCCCTCGCAGTGCAGGTCGGCACCCCAGCGCATGCGCGAGGAGCCGGACAGATAGATCTCCATCGGGAACGTCCGGGCCGCCTGGGGGAATCGGGCCACCCCGATCCACATGCCGGCGTACCTTTCCACCCCGTCGGAGGACCGCGCGCCGGAGCCGGCGCCCGAACCGGTGCTCGATCCGGTGCCCGATCCGGTGCCCGATCCGGTGTCGGTGCCGGAACCGCCGAGGCCGGTCAGGAAGATCGCCACCCCGAGGAGAAGGGCGAGCGTGGCGGTCAACGTCGCCGTGACGGGCAACCAGCGGCGACGCCCTGTCCTGCGAAGCTCCTGGGCCGCGCGCTCCCCCGTCTCGCCCGAGGTGGCAAGAGGCGCCGTCGCCACGAACGGCCCGCCGATCGCATCCGGCGTACCGGTCTCCCACGTCGCCGGCATCGGGCCCGACATCGGGGCCGGAACAGCGGCCGAGTCGGTGCCTCGGGAGGGAGCCGAGGCGGCGGCCGAGCCGATGCCCCGGGAGAGAGCCGGGTCGGTGACCTGGGAGGGAGCCGGGCCGGTGACCTGGGAGGGAGCCGAAGCGGTGGCCGACATCCGGGCGGGCGGGGTCACGGTCGCCGCCGTCCCGCCGCCGAGGAGCCTGCTCAGCACCTCCTCCGCTCCGGGACGGTCGCGCGGCTCTCCCGCCAGACAGGCGATCACGATTTCCCGGAGCGAGCCGCCGAGGGGATCGAGGTCCGGCGTGCCGTACAGGATCCTGGCCAGGGTCGCGGCGTACGTTTCGGCGGCGAAGGCGTGCCGCCCGCTCGCGGCGTACGCCATGGTGAGGGCCCAGCTGAACATGTCGCCGGCGGGTCCGACAGGCTCGCCTCTGAGCTGCTCGGGGGCGAGATAGGCGGGTGTGCCGACCGGCCCGCCGGTCGTCGTCGTGGCGTCGAGCAGGCGCGAGATGCCGAAGTCGATGACGCGCGGCCCGTCCGCGCCGATGAGGACGTTCCCCGGCTTGAAGTCGCGGTGGGCCACACCGGCACGGTGGATGGCGGCGAGCGCGGTGGCGGTCCCGACCGCGACACGGTCGAGGGCTCCGTCCGACCTCGGCCCGTCGGCCGTGACGCTCTGCTGGAGCGAGACGCCGTCGACGTACTCGCTGACGATGTAGGGCCGGTCACCGTCGAGGTCGGCGTCCAGGACCTGGGCGGTGCAGAACGGGGCGACGCGCCGTACGGCCTGGATCTCCCCGACGAACCTGCGCCGGTCGGAGCCGCCGCCGGCCAGGCGGGCGTGGAGCAGCTTCACCGCGACGGGCGAGCCGTCGGGGCCGGTGGAGAGGAAGACCACGCCTTGGCCGCCCGCTCCGAGCCGCCCGTCGAGGATGTAGTCACCAAGCCGCCGTGGATCCTCCGGGCGCAAGGGGGAAGGCCGCGACACCCGCAATACGTATCATGACCGCCACTACTGCACGCAATCCGGACAACGGGTCTCCTACCCGAACAGCTCGATCGCACGGCGTGCCGCTCCCGCCTTCGCGATCCTCGCGTCACTGATCACCAGAGGACAACGCAGGGCCTCCGCCGGCACGGCATACAGAGCGCCGTGCGCACGGTGACCGTCCCGAAGCCCCCATCCCCGATCGAGGTGAGGCGGCGGTGGAGCGCCTTCCATCGGCACTGGATATCCGGGTGACGGTGGGCAGCCGATAGCCTTACCGCGTGCTGGAACAGATCACGGCGACGCGTTACGTGACGCCTCTCCGAGAGGGCGGCTCGCTTCCCGGCGTCGTGGAAGCCGATGATCTCGGCACCTATGTCGTGAAATTTCGGGGGGCCGGGCAGGGACGCCGGGTCCTCGTCGCCGAGATCATCTGTGCCGAGCTGGCCAGGAACCTCGGCTTCGCCACCCCCGAGCTGAAGGTCATCGACCTTGACCCCCAGATCGGCGCGCGGGAGCCCGACGAGGAGATCCAGGACCTGCTGACCGCGAGCGCGGGCCACAACCTGGCGATCGACTTCCTTCCGGGCGCCCTCGGCTTCGACACGCTCGGCCGGGAGCCCGACCCGGTGTTCGCCTCCCGCCTGCTCTGGTTCGACGCCCTCATCCACAACGTCGACCGGAGCTGGCGCAACCCGAACCTCCTCGTCTGGCACGGCGACGTGTGGCTGATCGACCACGGCGCCGCGCTCTGGTTCCACCACAACTGGCCGTCCGCCAACCCCCGGCGGGCGTTCGACGGGAGCGACCACGTGCTCGCGCCGTACGCCACCGAGCTCGAAGCGGCCGACGCCGAGCTGGCCCCGCGTGTCACCCGCGACCTGCTCGACAAGGTGACCGCGCTGGTCCCCGACGAGTGGCTGGCGGACGAGCCGGGCTTCGACGATCCGCAGGCCGTACGCGACGGATACGTCGAGCACCTCCTCGCCCGCGCGCGTGGGCCGCGCGACTGGCTCCCCGGCACGGCGACGGCCGCCGCCGCCGGTCGCGAGCGGCAGGGCTCCATCGGCGGCTTCTGGCGCGCGACACGGGAGGAGAACCGATGAGCCGCGACGTCTACGAGTACGCCGTCATCCGCGTGATCCCCAGCGTCGAGCGGGGCGAGCTGATCAACGCGGGCGTCATCCTCTACTGCCAGCCGCGCGGCTATCTCTGCGCCCGCGTCGAGCTGGACGAGGCCCGGCTGCGCGCGCTCAGCGTCTCCGTCGATCTCCCCGGTGTACGGCACGCGCTCGCGGCCTACGAGATGGCCTGCACCGGAGACGCCGGCCCCCTCGACAACGAGGCGCCCGGCAGCCGGTTCCGGTGGCTGACCGCCCCCCGGAGCACGATCGTCCAGACCGGCCCGGTCCACGCGGGACTGACCCGCGACCCGGAGGCCGAGCTCGACCACCTGATGGACCGGCTGGTCAGAAGAGCACGGACATGAAGGTGTCGACCTCGCGGAAGCCGACCCTGCGATAGGCCGCCCGCGCCGGCAGGTTGTAGTCGTTGACGTAGAGGCTGACGACCGGCGCGAAGTATTTCAGCGACTGCTCGACCACCGCGGCCATCCCGGCGGAGGCGTGGCCGCGCCCGCGCAGCTCCGGATCGACCCACACTCCCTGGATCTGGCACACCTGCGGGGTGACCGCGCCGATCTCGGCCTTGAAGACGACCCTGCCGTCGTCGATGCGGGCGAGGGACCTGCCGATGCGGATCAGCTCGGCGACCCGGGACCGGTAGAGCGCGCCGCCGTCCCCGTTGTCCGGGGAGACGCCCACCTCCTCGGTGAACATCGCCACGCAGGCGGGCAGCAGGATGCCGAACTCCTCGGGCTTGACCCTGCGCACCAGCGGGTCGGGGTCGACGGCGGGCGCCGAGGTGGTGGCCATCACCGGCTGGGCCCAGCGGATCGCCCTGGCCGGACCCCAGTGCGGCTCGAGCCGTTCCCAGAGCTGCTCGACGGCGCCCGAGGGC
Source organism: Microtetraspora sp. AC03309 (assembly GCF_020826795.1). Taxonomy (NCBI): domain Bacteria; kingdom Bacillati; phylum Actinomycetota; class Actinomycetes; order Streptosporangiales; family Streptosporangiaceae; genus Microtetraspora; species Microtetraspora sp. AC03309. Next base: position 46,150 of record NZ_JADDIL010000042.1, read on the forward strand.
CCCACGATCGAGGAGCAGCGCCTGCCCTGCTTGCGGGCCCGGTCGGCGAACGCGTGCACGGCCTCCCGGCCGGCGTTGACCGGGACCAGGTTGGCCCCGGCGTAGCACAGAGAGATCAGCCCGCCGCGCGGGCCGAACCCCCACATCTGCCCCCCGAGCCTGGTCGGGCTCAGACCGACGGCCCTGACCCGGGAGGAGACGAAGACGTTGGCGACGGGATCGGAGTCGAGGAGCGCCAGCACCTCTTCGCGATCGTTGTCGTCGAGGACGCGCGACGCCGTAGTACGCAGCATCACGGGGCCAAGCCTACGCGACTACCTCGATTTTGGAAGTTAGCGGACGCGTCCCATGAGGAGGCGGGTCAGGAGAAGATGCCCGCTCGCGCCTCCCGACGCCATCGGGGTGATGGGACGGGGCTCGATCACGCCCTGGCAGGCGGCGTCGGCGCCCTGGCCGATCCTCCTCGGCGGCGTGGTCGCGTCGCGCAGGTAGGCGGCGAGGAACCGGTCGGCGCAGGCGTTCCCTGCCAGCGCGACGCCGTGGTCGCCGCCCGCCACGGTGACCAGCCGCGAGGTCGGGAACAGGTCCCGGACGCGAAGCGCCCCCTGGTACGGCGTGGCCGCGTCGTGCCGGGCCTGGATCAGCAGGACCGGCGGCAGCTTCGCGGTCCCCACCGAGGGGGGAGTACCGCCGCGCTCGGCCCAGAACGCGCAGGGCGCGTTGTAGACGGCGTTCGGCCAGGCGAGGAACGGCGCGCGAGCGGCGACCTTGGTGGTGTCGGCGTGCCAGCGGGTCCAGTCACGGGGCCACGCGGCGTCGCGGCACTGGACACCCAGGTAGACGGCGTAGCTGTTCTCCTCCGCGGCGCCGGTCTCCGCCAGGTTGTGGTACGCCGCGACGAGCCCTGCGGTGTCGCCCTTCTTGACGTAGTCCGCGAACGCCTGGGCGAGCCTCGGCCAGGCGGCGCTGGAGTAGCCGCCGACGGTGTAGACGTCGTCCAGCTCGCTCGGCCCGACGACGCCGCCCGCGGGACGGCTCCTGAGCCGGGAGCGCATGGAGTACCACGCGAAACCGAGCCCGGACCTGGTGCGTCCCAGGCCGTACACGTCGTCGTGCCGCGCGATCCAGTCGAGGAATGCCTGGTGGCGCTGGTCGAACGCGTAGTCCTGCGCGATGTTCACGTCGTACCACACGCCCGCGGGATCGACCACGCTGTCGAGCACCAGCCGCCGGACCCGCTGGGGGAAGAGCGTCGCGTAGACGGCCCCCAGGTACGTCCCGTACGAGTAACCCAGGTAGCTGATCTTCTCCTCGCCGAGGGCGCCGCGGATCTCGTCCATGTCGCGTGCCGAGTTCTCGGTCGTGAGGTAGGGCAGGAACCAGGCCCACCGGTTACCGCATCCTTCGGCGTACTCCCGGGCCCGGCCGACCAGCGCCCGCTCCTCGGCGCCGTCACGCGGCACGTTGTCCGCCCGGGGCGCCGCGAAGTAGCTCTCGGCGTCCACACAGCTGACGGCGGGCTCGCTGGAACCGACCCCGCGCGGATCGAAACCGATCACGTCGTAGCGGGCGGCGACGTCCGCCGGCAGCGAGGCCGCGACGAACCTGGCCAGCGCGCGTCCCGAGGCGCCGGGGCCGCCCGGGTTGACGAGCATCACGCCGAGATGGTTGCCGTCGCGGGGGGCCGTCCCCTTGATCCGGTTGAGCGCCAGCGAGATCTGCTGGCCCTCCGGCACCGTGTAGTCCAGGGGCACCCGCAGGGTGCCGCACTCGACCTGGCCGACCGGTGCCTGCCGCCGCGCGGCCACGGGGCGGGTGACATGCCTGCCCGCGTCGCCGATCTCGCCGAGCGCGGAGCCGAGCGCGCCGGTCTGTGGCCGGGCCTCCTCGCAGGGACCCCAGCTGACCGCTTCCGGCACCGTCCCCGGCCGGGCGTTCGCCACTCCGGCCCCACCCACTGCGGCGCCGAGCACCGTCATGCCCGCGACCACCCCGATGATCCGCTTCACCCGCACGCTCCCTCTGCTCAACGGCAGAGGCAAGCTTCGCCTGCGTCAGCGCACGATCACGCTGCGCATCCGAGGATGCCTGTCATTGTGTAGCCGAGACCTTGCGGTGTGTAATCGTCAGCTGACGACGACCTGGGGGCCCGAGGCGTCGTCGTCGAGATCGACGTCCACCCCCATCTCCTCGGCCAGGCGCAGGGCCTCCTCGATGAGGGTCTCGACGATCTGCGACTCGGGGACGGTCTTGATGACCTGGCCCTTCACGAAGATCTGGCCCTTGCCGTTGCCGGAGGCGACGCCCAGGTCGGCCTCCCTCGCCTCGCCGGGGCCGTTGACGACGCAGCCCATGACGGCCACCCGGAGCGGGACCTTCAGGCCGTCGAGACCGGCGTGGACCTGCTCGGCCAGGGTGTAGACGTCCACCTGGGCCCGGCCGCAGGACGGGCAGGAGACGATCTCCAGGCCGCGCTCGCGCAGGTTCAGCGACTCGAGGATCTGGGTGCCGACCTTGATCTCCTCGACCGGAGGAGCCGAGAGGGAGACGCGGATCGTGTCGCCGATGCCCTCGGCGAGCAGCGCGCCGAACGCCACCGCCGACTTGATGGTGCCCTGGAACGCCGGGCCGGCCTCGGTGACGCCGAGGTGGAGGGGGTAGTCGCACTTCTGGGCGAGCAGCCGGTACGCCTGGATCATCACGACCGGGTCGTTGTGCTTCACCGAGATCTTGATGTCACGGAAACCGTGCTCCTCGAACAGCGAGCATTCCCACAGCGCCGACTCGACCAGCGCCTCGGGCGTGGCCTTGCCGTACTTCCGCAGGAGGCGGGGGTCGAGGGAGCCGGCGTTGACGCCGATGCGGATCGGTACGCCGTGGTCGGACGCCGCCCTGGCGATCTCGCCGACCTTGTCGTCGAACTTCTTGATGTTGCCGGGGTTGACCCGGACCGCCGCACAGCCCGCCTCGATGGCGGCGAAGACGTACTTGGGCTGGAAGTGGATGTCCGCGATCACCGGGATCTGCGACTTCCTGGCGATCATCGGCAGCGCGTCCGCGTCGTCCTGCGACGGCACAGCGACGCGCACGATCTGGCAGCCGGCCGCGGTCAGTTCCGCGATCTGCTGCAGCGTCGCGTTGACGTCCGCGGTGAGCGTCGTGGTCATCGACTGCACCGAGACCGGCGCGTCCCCGCCGACCGGAACCGAGCCGACCATGATCTGCCGCGACACCCGCCGCGTGGCGATCGGCTGGGTCCTGACGGTGGGAATCCCGAGATCAACAGACATTTCAGCACCTTGGGTTGGCTGGGCGATGGCCCCGTACGGGCTCTCCCAGTCTAGGGAGTCCCGCCAAGATCTCTGGCCGGGTGGCCTATATGTCCCGCAGTACGACGATCCCCATCAATGAAGGTTTCATCACCCGGCGGCGGCGGACGATGACCTGACGTGCGCGGACGCGGACCGGGCGGCCCGGCGGCCGCCGCCTCCCTGGTCGGGCGCGGCAGACCGGGTTAGCGTCGGGAACGCGTGAGCGCTTACGCGCAAATGGTCGGTACGTCAGCGGCTGTCCCCCGGGCCGACGGGCTTCGCATCGTCGGCGGTGCCGTGCTGCACCACGAGTGCGCAGCCATGACCACGCGAAAGGGTAGCCCGTGGGAAGACCACGAAGAACAACGTCACGAACGACGATCGTCACCATCGTCGCCGCCCTGTCCGCCCTCGTCGCCGCCGTGCTCGTCGCCACCCCGGCGTCGGCGCACGGCGCTCCGATGACGCCGGGCAGCCGCACCTACCTGTGCTGGAAGGACGGTCTCACGGCGAACGGCGCGATCGTCCCCAACAACCCGGCCTGCGCGGCGGCGGTCGCCCAGAGCGGAACGAACTCGCTCTACAACTGGTTCGCCGTGCTGCGCTCGGACGGCGCCGGCCGCATGTCGGGCTTCATCCCGGACGGCAAGCTGTGCAGCGGCGCGGCGGTCGTCTACGACTTCAGCGGCTTCGACCTGGCCCGCGACGACTGGCCGGTGACGCACCTGACCTCCGGAGCGTCCATCCAGTTCAAGTACAACAAGTGGGCGGCCCACCCCGGCACGTTCCGCTCGTACATCACCAAGGACTCGTGGAGCCCGACCCGGGCGCTCGCCTGGAGCGACCTCGAGTCCACGCCCTTCGACAGCGTCACCGACCCGACGAGCGTCGGCTCCCCCGGCAACGAGGACGCCTACTACTACTGGAACGCCACGCTGCCGTCGGGCAAGAGCGGCCGCCACATCATCTACACCGTGTGGCAGCGTTCTGACAGCAACGAGACCTTCTACAGCTGCTCCGACGTCGTGTTCGACGGCGGCTCCGGCCAGGTGACCGGGGTGGGACCGGGCGGCTCGTCGCCCTCCCCCAGCCCGTCAGCGAGCCCGTCGGCGAGCCCTTCCACCAGCCCGTCCGCGTCGCCGAGCCCCTCGGCCTCGCCGGGCGGCAGCGGCGGATGCGTGGCCACGTACACGGTCGTCGGCCAGTGGCAGGGCGGCTTCCAGGGTGAGGTGACGGTGCGCAACGCCGGAACCGCGTCCATCGGCGGCTGGACGGTCGGCTGGACGTTCCCGAACGGCCAGACCATCACCCAGGTCTGGAACGGCACCGGCACACAGACGGGCAGCTCGGTGACGGTGAAGAACGTGAGCTACAACGGCAGCCTGGCGCCGAACGCCTCGACGACGTTCGGCTTCCTGGCGAACTCGTCCGGCACCAACGGCGCTCCCGCGAGCGTCACCTGCTCCGCGACCTGATCCACCTGACCGGTCACGTCGTACGGATCCGGGACGGGCGCCACACCCGTCCCGGGTCCCTCGGGGCCCTCGGCTCGGCGGCGTCAGGCCGTCAGCTCCGCGGCCCGGGACCGGGCCCACTCGTCCGCCGCCAGCACTTCCTCGACCGTGGACGCCTGGCTGGTCACGTGCTCGGACACCACTTGGGCGACGGTGTCCACGATGCCGGGGAACGGCAGGGCGCCCTTCATGAACGCCTCCACGCACACCTCGTTGGCCGCGTTGTAGACGGCGGGGGCCGTACCGCCCTGGGTGCCGACGTTCCGGGCCAGCGAGACGGACGGGAACGCCTCGTCGTCGAGCGGCTCGAAGGTCCAGGTGTGCGCCTGGGTCCAGTCGACCGGGGACGCGGTGCCCGGGATCCGCTCGGGATAGCCGAGGGCGAGGGAGATCGGCAGCCGCATGTCGGGCGGGCTCGCCTGCGCGATCGTCGAGCCGTCCACGAACTCCACCATCGAGTGGATCACGGACTGCGGGTGCACCACGACCTCGATCCGGTCGAACCCGATGTCGAAGAGCAGGTGCGCCTCGATCACCTCCAGGCCCTTGTTGACCAGGGTCGCCGAGTTGATCGTGATCACCGGCCCCATGTTCCAGGTCGGGTGGGCGAGCGCCATCTCGGGGGTGACGTCCCACAGGTCCACGCGCCGCCTGCCACGGAACGGCCCGCCGCTCGCGGTGACGACGAGCCGCTGCACGGCCCGCGCGTCGGCCCCGGAGGGGCTCGCCGCCCACAGGCACTGCGCGAGCGCGGAATGCTCCGAATCCACCGGCAGGATCTGGCCCGGCTTGGCCAGCCGTTTGACGAGCGGCCCGCCGATGATGAGCGACTCCTTGTTGGCCAGGGCGAGGTCCCTGCCCGCCTCCAGCGCGGCGAGCGTCGAGGTGAGGCCGAGCGCGCCGGTGATGCCGTTCAGCACGATCGGCCCGTTCCCCGCGTCGGTGCCGCCGCCGGACGGCCACGCGGCGACCTCGGCGACTCCCTCGGCGCCCGCGAGGACCACGGGCGCCGCGCCGTGCGCGGCCAGTGCCTCCTTCAGCGCCGGTACGGCCGACTCGTCCGCGACGGCCACGGCCTCGGCCCGGAACTCGGCGGCCTGGCGGGCGAGCAGGTCGACCCGGCCGCCTCCCGCGGCGAGCGCGGCGATCCGGAGCCGCTCGGGATTCCGGGCGATGACGTCGAGCGCCTGGGTGCCGATGGAGCCGGTGGAGCCGAGGAGGACGACGGAGCGCGGGCTGGATTCTGGAGTCATCGTCCCATTGTCTCGCTACGACGGCCGCCCGGGGCGGCAGGGGAACCGAGTCGGTGCGACACGACGTGATTCACCAAAAGTAGCGGCGAGAATACTTTGCGTCGTGCAAAATCGCATTCCATGACCCCGAGCCTCCTTGTGTTTACCGCTTCCGCCCTGGTCGCCGAACTCCTTGGAGCGCCCGCGCCGGGGAGCCCTCCCGCCGACGTCATCGAGCACACGGCCGCCGCGGCGGCCGCCGCGTACTGGACGCCGGAGCGGATGGCCCGCGCGCTTCCGTTCGACCTGGTCAGCACCGTCAAGCGGGTGGGCGGGCTCGCGGAGCGGCTCATCGCGCCGCGCGCCGTGCCGATCAGAGCCCCGCGTCCGCTCTCCGTCGACCAGCACACGATCGCCCGGCGGCCCGCCGCGCCTCCCGGGGCGGCGGCCAGAACGGTGGACACGGTGACGAGCGGCTCCCGATGGACCGGCGGCGGCGCCGTCGGGGCGACCGTCGGCCGGGTCTTCCTCACCTTGAACGGCGTCGACTTCGTCTGCTCGGGGACCGCCGTGCGCAGCACCAACAAGGACGTCGTGGCGACCGCCGGCCACTGCGTCAAGGACGGCACCGGCGCCTGGGCGGACAACTGGACGTTCGTCCCCGGTTACGAGTCGGGACGCCAGCCGTACGGCACCTACCCGGCGCGGCGCATGTTCGTCGCCGGGCCGTGGGCGCGCGACGCGGACGACACTTTCGACGTGGGCATGGTCGCCGTGACCGACAGCGGCGGGCGGCACCTCGCCGACGCCGTGGGGGCGCACGCGATCGGCTTCAACGGCACGCGCGGCCAGCAGACATACGCGTTCGGCTTCCCCGCCGACCCGCCTTACAACGGCGACCACCTGCTGTACTGCGCGGGCCGGCCGCACGACGATCCGTACAAGAAGACCCAGGACCAGGGCCTGGGGTGCGATCTCACCGCCGGGGCGAGCGGCGGGCCCTGGTTCAGCGGCTTCGACGCCGCCACCGGCCAGGGCCTCCTGACCTCGGTGAGCAGCTTCAAATACAGCAACGACGACGGCAACATGTACGGCCCCTACTTCGGGGACGCGGTCAAGCAGGTCTACGACACCGCCCAGCAGTCGTAACACGCACGAAACCAGCGCATCGCTACCTTTCTCAGCATGGTGATGCGACTGACACGCGCTGACTCGACCGACCCGCTCGTCGTCGAACTGTGCGCCGCGCAGCAGGCGGAACTGGTCGGTCGGGAAACGGAACGGGACATCGTGCACGAAGCACCCAAGCACCTCGACCCACGCATCGCGTTCGTGCTGGCGTGGTGGGACGAGGCGGCGATCGGGTGCGCGGGGCTGCAGCCGCTCGAGCCCGGCGTCGGAGAGGTCAAACGGATGTACGTGCGCCCCACGCACCGCGGGCGCGGCGTGTCCCGGGCGCTGCTCACCGAGATCGAGCGGATCGCGCAGGAGGACGGCCTGGCCACCCTGCGCCTGGAGACCGGCCGGATCTTCGTGGAGGCCATCGGCCTCTACACCTCCAGCGGGTACGCGAGCATCCCCCGTTTCGGGGCGTACGCGGACCTGCCGGAGAGCGTCTGCTTCGAGAAGATCCTCTAGTCTTCCGGGCGCGCGGGCGGCAGGTCAGATCAGAGGGTCAGGCCGGTGAGGACCATGACCTTCTCGTAGGTGAAGTCGTTCATCGCCGAGAGCAGTCCCTCGCGGCCGACTCCGGACTGCTTCACACCGCCGTACGGCATCTGGTCGGCGCGGAACGACGGGACGTCGCCGATGATCACGCCGCCGACCTCCAGCTCCCGGTTGGCCCGGAACGCGATGTCGAGGTCACGGGTGAAGACGCCCGCCTGCAGGCCGTACTTGGAGTCGTTGACCGCGGCGAACGCCTCGTCGACGGACGCCACCGGCTGGATGATCATTACGGGGCCGAAGACCTCCTCGCAGGCCAGCTTGGCGTCCGCGGGGACGTCGGCGAGCACGGTCGGGGCGACCGCCGCGCCGTCCCTGGTGCCGCCGGCCAGCACGCGGGCGCCGGCCTCGACGGCCTCCTTCACCCACTGCTCGACGCGCTCGGCCGCCGCGACCGACACGAGCGGGCCGACCTGGGTCTTCTCGTCGGACGGGTCACCGGTGACGAGGGCGTCGACGGCGGCGAGGAGCTTCTCGGTGAAGCGCTCGCGCACCGACTCCTCGACGATCACGCGCTGCACGGAGATGCAGCTCTGTCCGGCCTGGTAGTTGGAGAACAGGGCCACCCGCGCGGCCGCCCAGTCCAGGTCGGCGTCGGCCAGCACGACGGCCGCGCCGTTGCCGCCGAGCTCCAGCGTGACGTGCTTGCGCGGGACCTGGTCCATGAGGGCGTACCCGACGGGGCCGGAACCGGTGAACGAGACCACCGGCAGGCGGGGGTCCTCGACGAGCGCGCCGGCGCGGTCGTTCGGCACGGGAAGCACGGAGAACATGCCCTCGGGCAGGTTCGTCTCGGCCAGGATCTCGCCGAGCACCAGCGCCGACAGCGGCGTCGCCGGGGCGGGCTTGACGATGACCGGGGCGCCGACGGCGATGGCCGGGGCGACCTTGTGGGCGACCAGGTTCAGCGGGAAGTTGAAGGGCGTGATCGCGAGCACCGGGCCGTGCGGCACACGGGAGATGTAGGCGAGGCGTCCCTGGGCGGCGGGCTCGGTGTCGAGCCGCTGGACCGCGCCGCTGAACCGGCGGGTCTCCTCGGCGGCGAACCGGAACGTGGAGATCGCCCGGTTGACCTCGCCGCGCGCCCAGAAGACGGGCTTGCCGTTCTCGCCGCTGATCAGCTGTGCGATCTCCTCCGCGCGCTCGGCGAGGCGGCGGGCGACGTGACCGAGCGCCTCGGCCCGGACGTGGATCGGCAGCGCGGCGGCCTGCTTGCGGACGGCGTCCGCGGCGGCGACGGCCTGCTCGACCTGCTCGGCCGTCGGCACGGAGTAGACGCCGACGACGCGACCGTCGTGAGAGTTGGTCACCGCCAGCTCGGCGTCTCCCGTCGCGGGACGACCGGCCAGCCAGAAGGGGATCGGTGATGGGGCGTTTGCGCTGCGGTCCATGTCTCTGACGCTATGCCACCTGGTCAGGGGCGGCCTTACTCCGGGGCGCACAATCACCGGACGGCGACTGGCCAATGTGGACAAATCGGCCGTTCCCGCCATGCCATTGCCACGCTATGTCACAGATATGGCGCGATTTCGTGATGAATTAAGTTTCGGAGCGGTTTGAAACTGCAATGGCGTGGTTAAGTCTCAACCGGGTCAGTCACGGACCCCTTCGATGGAAGGGCTCGTCGCTCATGGGTACGCCGGCGCCTTTGGGACTTCAGGGCGCCTACGCGCTCGGGCAGCGCAGTAGCAACGACGAGCTCCGCACCCGGCTCCTCGACGTCGCGAGCGAACTGCTCGCCACCGCGGGCCCGGAGAGCCTCACCGTCCGCAGGATCGCGACGGAGGCCGGCTGCTCGACGACCGTGATCTACACGATGTTCGGCAGCAAGGAAGGTCTGGCCGAGGCTCTCTATCTCGAAGGCTTCGAGCGCGTCCGCCGCCGCCTGGCCGCCGTTCCCCCGCGCAGCGACCCGTTCGAGTTCCTCACCGCGCTCGGGCCCGCGTACCGGGAGGCCGCGCTCGCCGACCCCGGCTACTACAGCCTGATGTTCGAGCAGGCGATCCCCGGTTTCGTGCCGAGCGAGCGGGCGAGGACGCTGGCCCGCGCCGCGTTGAACATCCTCGACCGGGTGATCGCGGACTGCATCTCGGCCGGTTATCTCGTGCCCACCCAGCCCAGGAAGATCGCCGACGCGCTGTGGGCCGCGGCGCAGGGCGCGCTCAGCCTGGAACGTGCCGGGCACCTGCCCGACGACAAGACCTACGACACCGTGACCACGGCCACGATCTGCTGCTTCCTGGCGCCGAGGAACACCCGGGCCGACACGCCACGGTCGTGAGACGCGACGGATCCGTCAGCCGGCGCTGAGCGCGATCCACAGCTCGGCGCGGGCCGCGGGGTCGTCGAGGTCCCGGCCGAGCAGCTCGCTCACCCGCTTCATCCGGTACCGCAGCGTGTGCCGGTGCACGCCGAGCCGCTGGGCCGCCGCGTCCCAGTGCCCGTTGCAGGCGAGGTACGCCCTGAGCGACTCGATGAGATCGGCGCGCGAGCCGTACTCGCGCAGCGGTGCCAGCAGCGCCGCGGAGAACGCCGCGGCGGCCGCCGGGTCGAGCAGGGAGAGCAGCCCCTGTCCGGCCAGCTCAGGGAACCTCGCCACGGGGGCCGCTGACGCGAGCGCGCGCTCCGCCTGGTCGAGCCCCACGGCCAGCTCGGCGTAGCCGACCGATCCGCTGGCGCCGACCCTCCCCCGGCCGGCGGCCCACGCGATGGCGTCCTCCGCCTCGTCCGCCCGCGCCAGCACCACGGTCAGGCCCCCGTACGGGAGACCCTGGGCGGCGGGCTCGTCGGTGTCGCAGGCGAGGACGACGAGCGGCTCCGCGGGCAGCTCGCCGCCGATCGCGGCGAGGATCTCGCCCGCCGCCGCGGTCTCCCCCGTGAGCAGCAGGCGGAGCACGGCGGCGCGCACCCGCAGGTCGGCGGCCCGCTGTTCCCTGCCCTGTTCCAGGCCGAGGGTCAGCAGCGAACCGGCGGCGTTGACGATGGTGTGGCCGATGGGCGTGAACGGCCGCACCGACCCCACCGCGAAGAAGCCGCGGCGGCCGAGCGGCTGCACGATCACATGGTCGCCCGGCGTCGAGACGGCGATGCTCGACGGGGCTCCGGGGGCGCGCAGCCGCGCCAGCTCCGGCTCCAGGGCGCGGGCCCGCGCGGACGGCCGCCCCGCCCGCGCCGCGTGCCGTACGGCTCCGGCTGCGTCGAGGAGCAGCGCCCAGCCGTCGATCTCGCGGGCGAGCCGCTCGATGACGGCGTTCATGCCCTCCGGCTGGAGCGCGGCCCTGGTCAGCCGGCCCTGGGCGGCGAAGGCGCGGCTGATCTCCTCGTACTGCTCCGCGGCGAGCAGTTCGCTGACCGCCTTGCCGATCGCGATGAACGGCGTGTCCCTCGGCACCTCGACGAGCGGCAGCCCGGCGTCCGCGGCGGCCTCGACCAGCGCGGGGGGCACGTCCTCGTGGCCGAGACCGACGGCGAAGCCCAGCCCGGTGACCCCTCGGGCGACGAGCCGCGACACGTACGGCAGGGCGCCCTCGGCGTTGAGCCGCATGCCGGTGGTGAGGACCAGCTCGCCCCCCTCCAGGAAGGGCGTGGGATCCTCGAGCTCACTCACCGCCACCCAGCGGACCTTGCGGTCAAGCGCCTCGGAACCGGCCAGGACCTCCAGGTGAAGGGGGGTAATCGCCGTCACCCTGCGCAGCGTCGGCGCCATGTCGTCCTCGACTTGTCCAACCGGTACAAACAGTCTCCATCATTGTGCCACGACGACACATCGGCAGGTGGCGGCGCCGGCCATACGGTCGATGGCATGAGCACTGCCACGCAGGGCGGCCCCGGACTTCCCCAGGAGCGCCGCCTCGTCACCGAGATCCCCGGCCCCAAGTCGCGCGAGCTGTTCGCGCGCAAGCAGTCCGCCGTTCCGTCCGGCGTCGGTACGACGCTGCCCGTCTTCGTCACGCAGGCCGGCGGCGGCGTGGTCGTGGACGCGGACGGCAACTCCCTGATCGACTTCGGCTCGGGCATCGCCGTGACCAGCGTCGGCAACGCCGCGCCGCGTGTCGTCGAGCGCGTGCAGAAGCAGGTCGCCGACTTCACCCACACCTGTTTCATGGTCACGCCGTACGAGTCCTACGTCGCGGTGTGCGAGAAGCTCAACGCGCTCACCCCCGGTGACCACGAGAAGCGCACGTTCCTGGTGAACAGCGGCGCCGAGGCCGTCGAGAACGCCGTCAAGGTCGCCAGGAACGCGACCGGGCGGCAGGCGGTCGTGGTGTTCGACCACGGCTACCACGGCCGGACGTTGCTCACGATGACGCTGACCGCCAAGAACATGCCGTACAAGCACCGGTTCGGGCCGTTCGCGCCCGAGGTGTACCGGGCGCCGCTGGCGTACCCGTTCCGCTGGCCGACCGGGCCGGAGAACTGCGCCGACGAGGCCGCCGCCCAGGCTATCGACATGATCAACAAGCAGATCGGCGCGGAGAACGTCGCGGCCGTCGTCATCGAGCCGATCGCCGGCGAGGGCGGCTTCATCGAGCCGGCCCCCGGCTTCCTTCCGAAGATCCTCGAGTTCTGCAAGGCCAACGGCATCGTCTTCATCGCCGACGAGGTCCAGACCGGCTTCGCCCGCACCGGCGACCTGTTCGCCTGCGAGCACGAGGGCATCGTCCCGGACATCATCGTCACGGCCAAGGGCATCGCGGGCGGACTCCCGCTGGCGGCCGTGACCGGGCGGGCCGAGCTCCTCGACGCCGTTCACGGGGGCGGCCTCGGCGGCACATACGGCGGCAACCCGCTGGCCTGCGAGGCGGCGCTCGGTGTGCTGGAGACCATCGAGGAGGAGAAGCTCGTCGAGCGCGCCGGGCACATCGGCGACGTGATGCTCTCCCGCCTCAATTCCTTCAAGGAGCGCTTCGCGATCGTCGGGGACGTCCGCGGCCGTGGCGCGATGGTCGCGATCGAGCTGATCCAGCCCGGCACCAAGGAGCCGAACGCGGCGGCGACCGCCGAGATCGCCCGCCGGTGCCACGCCGAGGGCCTGCTCGCGCTGACCGCCGGCACGTACGGCAACGTCCTGCGTTTCCTCCCGCCGCTGGTCATCTCCGATGAGCTGCTGGAGGAGGGGCTGTCCATTCTGGAGAACGCCATCGCCGGCGTCGCATAGGACACAAGGTTTAAAGGGGGCACCCGGCTTCACGCCGGGTGTCCCTTTTGTTGTTATACGGTTTTCCACATGCCTGCGATTTAACCCCCGCTTGACATCGCCCTAGTCGATCACAAAACGTAACCGAGCTATAACGGTTCGGGTATGCGAAGGGGGAACGCGATGGGGTGGGATCCGAAAGGGGCCGCGAGGCCCGTACCGACGTTCGACCCCGCGGGCCTGACCGCGACCCAGCTCGACGGGGACGCCTGCGTGGTGTGCCACAAGAAGTGGCCCCGCCCCCGGGTGCTGGTGGGCCGGCTGCCCGACGACGCCCCGGTCCACGCCTGCGACGACTGCGCCGAAGCGCTGCTCCCGGTGCCCGAGGGGGCGGTCCCCCAGCAGCGCCGCAGCCGCGCCTTCTCCTGACCTCAGCCCACGAGCCGCTTCCAGCGCTCGACCCACTGGCCGTAGCCCACGCACTCCCCGTCCCCGCCTCCGCAGTTCTTGGCGGGGCGCGAGGCGAAGGAGACGTCGTCGAACGACGTGTAGTCCGCGCAGATCCGCTTGGTGCGACCGGTGCACGCGGCCTCGTTGGCGGGGGCCAGCCCCACCCATTCGGCCGCCTCCCTCTGCACCGTCGTCGAGCTGGTCCAGTCGAGCCACTCGTACGCGCAGGACGGGTGGGCCGCGGCCGAGGACACCATCCACGCGTCGGCCCATCCGGTCACCGGCCCTCCCGCCGCCTTCACCGGCTTGTGCCCGAGGGCCAGCACGTCCCGGTGGTACGGCGTGGCCTGCGCGAGCCGTACGGAGCCGGAGGCGAACCCCTGGATGACCTCGATCGGGTCGCGCCAGTAGACGCGGTCCGCCGACTTGCCGCGGGAGAGGAGCTCCATCGCGTCGTCGAGCTGGGACGGCGTGAGCTGGAACGGGTCGTCGATCTCGGCGCCCCGGCGCTTCAGCACGAGGGCGGCGTCGGCGATGGTCAGCGGGCTGTCCTTGAGCATGACCGCGCCGGTGCCGCCGTAGAGGGCGGCCGCCGTCTTGGGCCCGTCCTTGGTGGTGTCGTAGAGGACCTCGTTGATGCCCCACAGGTACGGCACGCCGTACACGTCGTCCTTGCGGGTCTCCAGCTTGCGGAGCTGTTTGGGGATGTCGTGGTAGGCCGCGATCAGGGAGGTGTTCAGCGGGGCGACCGTGCCGTCGTCGATCAGCTTGCCGGCCAGTTCGGGCGGGGCGGAGATCACGTCGAACGAGCCGGGGTCGATCGGGCGCGTCCCGCCAGCCGTCGCCGAGGCGTCGTAGGTGCGCAGGTTGACCTTGCAGCCCGTCTCGGCCTGGAAGGGAGCGACCCAGTTGACCTTGGGGTCGGTGCCACCCCACTCCACGTAGCCAGGAAGCGCGAGGACGTTCACCGCGCCTTCACCCGGACCCGGCGACGCCGCAGGGGTGGGCGTCTTCGCCGGCTTGGACGGCGTCGCGGAGGCGTTGTGCGGCGACGGGCTCGCCGCCGCGCCGCGCGCCCGTGGAGCGGCGGCCGCGGCCGCGGACGGCTGGTCCGCCGCCGGGGTGACGGCGGTCGTGGTCGCAGGGGTCGCCATGGTGGCCGCGGTCGTCTCCGTGGCACCGCATGCCGAGGCGAGCAGGCCCATCAGGGCGACGGCCGGCACGGCGACGGGCAGGCGGCGGGTTGGACGAAGCGCCACTCGGACCCCCTTACGAGACGGACGCCACGAGCCTACTGGGGCCGGAGCGGGGAGGCGCCGTCCGCCACCGGCCCTTCGGCCGATGCCTTCCACCTCTTCCTCAGCGCGTCGGCAGCGCCTCAAGGGGTGTGTCGTCCTCGGTCCTCGCCTGGATGCGGTGCCGTACGACGAGGCCGAAGATGGCGACGATCAGGCCGAAGACACCCGAGACCACGAACGGGCCGGCGGGCCGCCAGGCATCGTGCAGCGCGCCCCCCAGGGCGGAGACGATCATGATGCCGAGGGAGCCGCAGAGGGTGTGCACACCGAACGCCGCACCGCGCACGGCGGCGGGCACCTGCTGGGCGAGCATGGGCCCGGCGGTGGTGATGCCGGCGATCTCACCGATGCCGATGAGGACGGCGACGATCATCATGCCGGGGCCGAGGGGGTCGGAGACGAGCAGCGTCGAGAGGTAGGCGCCCGCCGCGATGAGCTGGGCCAGGATCAGCAGGTCCTGGCGGCGCATGCGGTCGCCCAGCCAGCCGAACACCGGCGCGCACAGCAGCGCGACCATCTGCGAGATGCCCACCACCGCGCCCGCCTTCGCCAGCGCCTCCGCGCTCGACAGCCCTCGCTCGCCGGTGGCGTAGTCCGAGATCCACAGGGTCAGGAAGCTGACGACGACGTAGAGGTCGGCCCGCGCGACGAACGACGCGGCGTAGGACAGCGCGACACCCGGGTCACGCGCGAGCACGAGCCCCTCGCGGACCAGGCGGGTCAGCGGTGTGCGCTCGGCGGCGACGTCGGCCGGGACCCGGGAGAGCGTCGCCCACAGGAGGCCGGCGACGATCAGGATGCCCGCCGCGATCAGCAGGAACGACAACCGGGTCGCCGCCACCGGATCCAGGCCGCGCTTCTCCATGGTCTGCGGCAGTTTGGCCACGACCAGCACCGCGACCAGCGCGCCGAGCCCGCCGAAGACGCCGATGAGCCCATACGACTTGCCGCGCGACCGTTCGCGCACGTAGTCGATGGCGATCGTGGACAGCATGGCGTTGATCGCGGCCACGCCCAGCCCGAAGATCACCCTCAGGACGACGAGGACGGCGGTGTTGCCGGCGAAGGGGAACAGCACGGCGCCGATCGCGCACAGCACCAGACCACCGACCACGATGACGCGGCGGCCGAACCGGTCGGCGAGCGCGCCGTACCAGGCCAGGCTGAGGACCATCGCCAGCTCGGCGGCGAAGCCCAGCAGGCCGACGATCGTGCCCTGCCCGGACTCGGGCACGCCGAGGATGGTGGTGAGGATGTGCGGCTGGGTCGACGGCAGGAAGGAGACCACTGCCGTGCCTGCGGTCGCGAGGAACAGCAGCGCCCACATGTTTCCCTTGGTGATGCCGTCGGCGAGCTGCGCGCCCAGCACACGAGGCGGGGAAGTCACCCGAAGATCATGACATCGCCAAACCCGATAAGCTAGCTTTTCCTCAGATATCCAGATATCTCATCATTTCCAATGGAATCGCCCGTTACGGCGGCGAACGAGGGAACGAGAAGAATCGGGGCATAATGGCCGTCGAGTTTGACCCGAATACTCCCAATGCTGCACGGATGTACGACTATTACCTGGGCGGCAAGGACAATTTCCCCGTCGACCGTGCCGCGGCCGAGCAGGTCCTGCGTCACGTTCCGGAAATCCCGATCGGGATCAGGGAGAACCGGGCCTTCCTCCAGCGCGCCGTACGCTTCCTCGCCGAACAGGGCATCCGCCAGTTCCTCGACATCGGCGCGGGCCTGCCGACGCAGCGCAACGTGCACCAGGTGGTCGCCGAGATCGACCCCGAGGCCCGCACGGTCTATGTCGACAACGACCCGCAGGTGCTCGTCCACGCCCGCGCCCTGCTGCAGGACAGCCCGGAGGTTCTCGTCGTCGAGGGCGATCTCAGGCGGCCCTCGACGATCATGGATCACCCTGAGGTACGCGCCCACCTGAACTTCGACGAACCGATCGCGGTGTTGCTGCTGGCGATCCTTCACTTCATCCCGGACTCCGACGACCCGACCGGCCTCATCGCCGAGATCCGGAACCGCCTGGCGCCCGGCAGCCACATGGTCCTCTCCCACGTCGCCATCGACGAGCGCCCGGAGGCCGCCCCGGAGGTGGAAGGCGTCTACCGCAGCGCGTCCGCCCAGTTCGTCGCGCGCATGTCCAGCGAGATCGAACCGTTCTTCGACGGCCTCGACGTCACCCCGCCCGGGATCGTCAACCTGCACGAGTGGCGGCCCGACAGCCCCGTGCTCGCGCCGCCCCTGGAGAAGGTGAAGTCCTACTTCCTCTGCGGCGTCGGCCGGATCAACTGAAAGAACGCGCGTCGAGGGGGCGTTCCGCCCCCTCGGCGCGCGTCCGGTACCGCTTACTTGTTCGTCGGGAAACCGAGGTTCACACCGCCGTGCGAGGGGTCGAGCCAGCGTGACGTGACGACCTTGCCCCGGGTGTAGAAGTGCACACCCTCGGTGCCGTGGACGTGCGTGTCGCCGAAGAGCGACGCCTTCCAGCCGCCGAAGCTGTAGAACGCCATCGGCACCGGGATCGGCACGTTGATGCCGACCATGCCGACCTCGACCTCGTTCTGGAAGCGCCGGGCGGCGCCGCCGTCGTTGGTGAAGATCGCGGTGCCGTTGCCGTACTCGCCGGTGTTGATCAGCTCCAGGCCCTCCTCGTACGACTTGACCCGCACGATGGACAGGACCGGGCCGAAGATCTCCTCACGGTGGACCCGCGAGTTGGCCGGCACGTGGTCGAGCACGGTGGGGCCGAGCCAGAAGCCCGGGGTCTCGGCCGCGGTCGTTCCGCCGTGGATCGGCGTCTCACGGCCGTCGACGACGAGCTTGGCGCCCTCCTCCAGGCCGAGGTCGATGTAGGACGCCACCTTGTCGCGGTGCACCCTGGTGACCAGCGGCCCCATCTCGGACGCCGGGTCGTCGCCGGGGCCGATCGTCAGCCTGCCGACCCGCTCCACGATCTTGTCGACGAGCTCGTCGCCGATCGGGTCCACCGCGAGCAGGACGGAGATCGCCATGCACCGCTCACCGGCCGAGCCGAAGCCCGCCGACACGGCCGAGTCCGCGACCAGGTCGAGGTCCGCGTCGGGCAGCACGAGCATGTGGTTCTTGGCACCGCCCAGCGCCTGGACCCGCTTGCCGTGCGCGGTCCCGGTCTCGTAGACGTACCGGGCGATCGGGGTCGAACCCACGAAGGAAACGGCCGCGACGGAGGGGTGCTCCAGCAGCCGGTCCACGGCGACCTTGTCACCCTGAACGACGTTGAACACGCCGTCGGGCAGCCCGGCCTGCTGCCACAGCGAGGCGATCAGCAGCGACGCGGAGGGGTCACGCTCCGACGGCTTGAGGATGAAGGTGTTCCCGCAGGCGATCGCCACGGGGAACATCCACATCGGCACCATCGCCGGGAAGTTGAACGGCGTGATCCCCGCGACCACGCCGAGCGGCTGCCGGATCGAGTACGAGTCGACGCGGGTGGAGACGTTCTCCGAGAAGCCGCCCTTGAGCAGGTGCGGGATGCCGCAGGCGAACTCCGCGACCTCGATGCCGCGGGCGACCTCACCGAGCGCGTCGGAGTGCACCTTGCCGTGCTCCGCGCTGATCAGGGCGGCCAGCTCGTCGCGATGCCGGTCCATCAGGTCGCGGAAGCGGAACAGGATCTGGGCCCGCTTGACCAGTGACGCGTCACGCCAGGCGGGGAACGCCGCCCGCGCCGCCTCGACCGCGGCGTCGACGTCCTCGACGGACGCGAGCTCGACGGCGCCGCTGACCTCGCCCGTGGCGGGGTTGAAGATCTCGGAAGTACGCCCCCCTCCGGAAACGAGATTTCCGTTGATCCAGTGGTTAACGTGCTTCATCGTTGATGGTCTCCAAAGCAGTGATCATGATTCCCAGGCCCTCGCGGGCCTCGTCCTCGGTCAGGGTGAGCGGCGGCGCCATGCGCAGCGCGCTGCCGTGCAGGCCGCCCTTTCCGGCGAGCAGCCCGAGCTTCTTGGTCTCCTCCATGAAGCGCGCGGCCATCGCCGGGGCCGGCGCCTTGGTCGCGGGGTCGACCAGCTCGATCGCGAACATGAGGCCCTTGCCGCGAACCTCGCTGATGATCGGGAGCCGGGCGGCCGCCTCGCGCAGGCCGGAGATGATGATCTCGCCGGTCCTGGCCGCGTTGGCCTGGAGGTCGTGGTCGAGTACGTAGTCGAGGGTGGCGTTGGCCGCCGCCATCGAGACGGGGTTGCCGCCGAAGGTGGACAGGCCGATCGCGTGCGGCTGGTCCATCAGGTCGCCCCTGGCGACGACGCCGCCGACGGCGAAGCCGTTGCCCAGGCCTTTGGCGAACGTCATCATGTCGGGCGTCACGCCGTGGTTCTGGATGCCGAAGAACGCCGACCCGGTCCGGCCCCAGCCGGTCTGGACCTCGTCGGAGATGAAGAGGATACCCTCCTCGTCGAGCACCTCCTTGTACGCCGCGAACAGGCCGTCAGGGGCCATGGTGAACCCGCCGACGCCCTGGATCGGCTCCGCGATCAGCGCGGCGACCCCGTTCGAGACGCTGGTGGCGAGCACGTGGCGCAGGTCGTCCACACACGCGGCGATGTAGTCCGCGTCGGACAGCCCGCGGAACTGGACGAGGTGGCGGTCGGCGCCGTGCAGGAAGTGCACGTTGAGCGGCGACAGCGAGTTGTTCTTCCAGGACCGGTTGCTGGTCACGCTGACCGCGCCGAAGGAGCGGCCGTGGTAGCTCTGCCGCATGGCGAGCACCTCGTCGGACTTGCGCGCGTAGGTGGCGAGCAGCAGCGCGGTCTCGTTGGCCTCCGTGCCGGAGTTCGTGAAGAACACCTTGGCGTCCTTGATGCCGGACAGCCTGGCGATCTTCTCGGCCAGCTCGACCTGCCCGCGCAGGAGGTACACCGTGGAGGTGTGCACGACGCCGGTGGCGATCTGCCGCTCGACGGCCTCGCGCACCTCCGCCACGTCGTACCCGATCATGTTCGTCAGGATTCCGGCGAAGAAGTCGAGGTAGCTCTTGCCTGAAGCGTCGACGACACGGTTGCCCTTGCCGCTGACGATTTCGATGGGCTCACCGTAGTTCAGAGCGAGCCAGTTGGGCATAACCGCGCGGTGGCGGGCAAGAAGGTCCGACATAGTGACGAGTATCCCGTCTCATGGCGCCCGCTCCCACCTGCAACATGTCGGCCTTATTCGGTTTCGCCTTACATCCTGAAGCGTCCTTGCAGACATCAGCATGTCATGACAAAGTCGGTCCGGCCGCCGCGATGCGACGGCCGGACCTCGTGGATCTTCCCGAAGGTCAGGCGGGAGTGCCCGCGGTGGGCGCTCCCGCGACGGGGGCCTCGGCCGCCGGAGCCCCCGCGGCCGACGTACGGCGCAGCACCAGGAGGGCCACCAGGGCCGCGGCCAGCGAGCAGCCGACTCCGACGAAGGAGCCGACCGACATGGCCGACACGAACGCGTCCTTCGCCGTGGCGGCGAGCGACGGGTCCCCGAGCGCCAGCGCCCCGCTGATCGAGTCGCGCGCCGCCTCCGGGGCGGTCTCCGGCATCCTGGCTGTGTAGGCCCCGGCGAGCACACTGCCGAGCACGGCCACGGACAGCGCCATGCCCACCTGCTGCACGGTGTCGTTCAACGCCGAGCCCACCCCCGCGTGTTCGGCCGGCACCGCTCCCATCAGCGTCGCGTACGCCGCCGGACCGGCGAGGCCGCCGCCGACGCCCATGATGATCAGGCTCGTGATGAGCACGGTGTACCCGCCGCCCAGAGTGGACAGCACGCCGAAGCCGGCGGCCAGGACGAACAGGCCGACCACGATCAGCGTGCGGTTGCTGACCTTCTTGCCCAGCCCGGCGCCGAGGCCGTTGAACATGAGGGCGGCCACGACGTACGGCAGCAGGGCGAGCCCGGCCCGCATCGGCCCGTAGCCGAGGACGAACTGGAGGTACTGCGTCAGTGCCAGCATCAGCGCGCCCGAGCCGAAGGACAGCAGCACGATCGAGAAGCACGCGCCGCTGAACGACCGGTCACGGAAGAGCCGGAGCGGAAGCATCGGATGCTCGGCCCTGCGCTCCCAGAGCACGAACCCGCCGAGGGCGAGCACGGCGACCGCGACGGACATCGGGTCGAGGCCGTCCGTGGGCATGGTGATGACCACCCACACCAGGGCGGCCATGCCGACGATCGACAGGACGACGCCGACGGGGTCGAGCTTCCGCACGGAGCCACGCGTCTCGGGCATCAGGACGATCGCGGCGATGATGGCCAGCACGGCGATCGGCACGTTGAGCAGGAACACCGAACCCCAGTAGTAGTGCTCGAGCAGGAACCCGCCGAGCGTGGGCCCGGCGATCACGCCGACCATCGCGACCGAGCTCCAGGCGGCGATGGCCTTGCGCCGCTCCGACTCGTCGAAGACCGTGATCAGGATCGACAACGTGGACGGCATGATGAGCGAGCCCCCGACGCCCATCAGCGCCCGCGCGCCGATCAGCTGCCACGGCTCGGCCGCGAGCATCGCGACCACCGACGCCCCGCCGAAGAAGGCGAGGCCGACGATGAGGAGGCGGCGCCGGCCGTACCGGTCGGAGAGGCTGCCCGCCGTGAGCAGCAGTCCCGCGAACACCAGCACGTACGAGTCGATGATCCACTGGATGTCCGACGGGGTGGCGCCGAGGTCGCGCATGAGCGCGGGGATCGCCAGGTTGAGAACCGTGTTGTCCACGACGAGGACGAGCAGGCTCAGACAGAGGACGCCGAGGATCCACCATCGGCGCGGATGAGACATTCGATCTTCACCTCGAACAGTGTGCGGGTAGACTCGCACACTGTACGGCAGCCTCGAACGCTGTGCGAGGAAATATCCTGTGACGATGCCAGGGAAGCCCTTCACCTCCGTCTGGACCCGCGAACGCAAGGGGCGGCGCGAGCAGGGGCTCAGCCGCGACCAGATCGTCCGCGCCGCCCTCGACCTGCTCGACGAGGAGGGACTCGACGCGCTCAGCATGCGCAAGCTCGGCGCCCGGATCGGCGCGGGCGCGACCAGCCTCTACTGGCACGTCGCCAACAAGGACGAGCTGCTGGAACTCGCCCTGGACGAGATCTACGGCGAGGTGGCGACGCCCGCGGACGCGAGCTGGCGGGAAACCGCGGGAGCCGTGGCCTGGGGCCTGCGTGGCGTGGTCCTCGCGCATCCGTGGTCCGTCGGGCTCATCGGAGTACTGCCGAGCATCGGCCCGAACGCGCTGACGATGTCCGACCGGCTGCTCAAGGCGGGCCGGCGGGCCGGGTTCCAGGGCATCGACATCGACTTCGCCGTCAACGCCGTCATCGCCTACACCCTCGGCGCCGCCATCCCCGAGGCGGCGTGGCGGGGCCTGGTCAGCCGGTCGGGCGCATCTCCGAACGAGGCGCAGACCGCGATGGCCCCCGCGATCGAGCAGCTGGCCGAGCCCTATCCGGACCTGCTCGAACGCTACAAGGACTACATGTCCCAGGGGTTCGACCCCGCCACCACCAAGCAGATCGGCTTCGACTACGGCCTGCTCGCGCTCCTCGACGGCCTGGACGCTCGCCCCGGCCGGCGGGGCGTCGAGGAAGGCGGCGCGTCCCCCATGCCGCGTCCGGGCGGGAAGGACGTCGAGGAAGGCGACACATCCCTTATGCCCCGGACACGTCCGTAGCGCCGTCGAGGACGGACCGCACCCGGAATGTGGTGTCATCCTGTCAGGCCCGTACGCATCGGCCTTACATTATGATCAGGTAGCCTCATGGGCATGCTACCGACGGTCGCCGATGTGCTCGCGCTGGACGCCGTCCGGCGTGGCAACCCACGGGTGGTCGCCGGCGCGGACCGGCTGGACACGCGCGTGCGCTGGGTCCACGTCGGCGAGATCAGCGACATCGCCAACATGCTGCGCGGCGGGGAGCTCGTCCTGACCACGGGCGTCGCCCTGCCCGACGAGCCGGACAAGCTCGCCGACTACATCGCCGACCTCGCCTCGGTCGGCGCCTCCGGGCTCGTGGTCGAGCTGGGACGCAAGTTCGTCCGCGAGCTGCCCCGGGTGGTCGTCAAGGCCGCCGAGGAGCACGGGCTGCCCCTCATCGTGCTGGCCCGCGAGACCCCCTTCGTGCAGATCACAGAGTCGGTGCACGCCCGGATCATCGACATCCAGCTCCAGGAACTGCGCGCCTCCGAGCAGCTGCACGAGGTGTTCACCGAGCTGTCGGTCGAGGGCGCCTCTCCCGCCGAGGTGCTCGGCCAGGTCGCCCGCTTCTCCGGCCGCCCGGTTCTCCTGGAGAACCTCGCCCACCAGGTACTCGCCTGCGACACCGCGGGGCGCGACACCGGAACGCTGCTGGCGAGCTGGGAGACGCGTTCCCGCGCGGTCTCCCCCGACGAGCGCACCGCGTACGACGCGGCCTCCGGCTGGCTGATCACCATGGTCGGCGCGCGCGGGCAGGACTGGGGACGGCTGATCCTCCTCTCCGACGGGGAACCGAGCCCGCGCGACATCGTGCTAGCCGAGCGGGCCGCCACCACGCTCGCGCTCAGCCGCCTTCTCGAACGCCACCAGGAGTCCCTGGAGCGCCAGGCACACGGCACGATCATCACCGGCATCCTGACCCACGCGTACGCCGATCCGGAGGAGGCCGCCGCCCGGGCCCGCGCCGTCGGCGTGCCGCTCACCGGCAGAAAGCTGGTCAGCGCGGTCATCCGGCTCACCGGACCCACCGACACCGCGCTGGGTGAACAGGCCCAACTCGGGGAGCTGGCCGAAGCCGGCGCCGCCGCGTGCCGCGACGCGAAGCTGCCCGCCCTGGTCGGCACGCTCGACCAGAACCACGTCGGCCTGCTGGTGCCCCTTCCGCCGCGCTCGACCGCCGAGGCCGCGCTCACCGCGCTCGCCGACCGGCTCCGCGCCTGCTACGCCGGCACCTTCGTGCTCGCCGCCGGATCCGTCGTCGAATCCATAAGGGACGTACGGCGCAGCTTCCTCGAAGCCGAGCAGGTGGCCGACGTGGCGGTGCGCCAGCCCGACGGCCGGCCCTTCTATCGCCTGCCCGACCTGCGGCTGCGCGGCCTGCTCCACCTGCTGAGGGACGACGCGCGGATGCAGACGTTCGCCGAGCGTGAGCTGGGCACCCTCCTGGCCCATGACGCCCAGCGCAACGGCGACCTGACCCGCATCCTGCGGATCTATCTGGACGCCGGGCGCAACAAGGCCGTCGCCGCGCAGAAGGCCCACCTGTCCCGGCCGGCCTTCTACGACCGGCTGCGGCGGCTCGAACGCGTCCTCGACACCGATCTGGACGATGTTGAATCATGCCTGTCACTTCATGTGGCACTGCTTGCTTTGGAATCCTTCCGGAGGGAGGCCCGTTGAGGGCTCGCGAGCACGGCATCGTCATCGGCACGGGAACGCCCGGACCGCACAACGCCATCACCGACGTCGCCGGAGTGCGCGTCGGCCACACCACGCTGATCAGTGGCGAGGGTCCCCGGGTCACCGGGCAGGGCCCGATCCGCACCGGCGTGACGGTCATCCTGCCCCACGGAGGTTCGACATTCGACGAGCCGCTGTACGCCGGCCTCCACTGGCTCAACGGCTGCGGCGAGATCACCGGCATGGCCTCCCTGGAGGAGTTCGGCATGCTCACCTCACCGATCGCCCTGACCAACACCGCCTCGGTGGGCGTGGTCAGGGACGCGTTGGTGGAGCTCGAGGTCGACGGCGGCAGGCAGGCGTGGTCGCTCCCGGTCGTGGGTGAGACCTGGGACGGCCGGCTCAACGACATCAGCGGGCAGCACGTCCGGCGTGAGCACGTCCACCAGGCGTACCGCGAGGCCGGCGGAGGCCCGGTCGCCGAAGGCTCGGTCGGCGGCGGGACCGGCATGATCTGCCATGGTTTCAAGGGCGGCATCGGTACGGCCTCACGGGTCGTGGACGGCTACACGGTCGGCGTCCTCGTCCAGGCCAACCACGGCAGGAGGGACCGGCTGACGGTCAACGGGGTCGGCGTCGGCGCGCGGTTGCCCGCCGAGCCGGTGGCGCACGAGGGCGCCGGTTCGATCATCGGGATCGTGGCGACCGACGCGCCGCTCCTCCCCCACCAGTGCAGGCGGCTCGCGCAGCGGGCCGGGCTCGGCGTCGCCAGGACCGGCGGTGCCGGCGAGAACTTCAGCGGCGACGGCTTCCTGTGCTTCTCCACCGGCAACAGGAACCTTCCCTCGGCTGCGCTGGACTCGGACACGCCGCGCACGTACCAGGTGACCTCGCTCTCGGACGAGTACATCGACCCGCTGTTCTACGCGGTCATCGAGGCGACCGAGGAAGCCATCGTCAACGCGCTGGTCGCGGCTGAGACCATGACCGGCGCCGACAATCTGACCGTTACCGGCCTCGACGGGGCCACTCTGGCAAAGGTGCTGAGCACATGATTTCCGACCGCCTGGCCGCCGCCGGGGCCATCACCTTCCCCGTCGCCGACGTGGAGCTGGAGCCGTACGATCTGGATCCCGGCCAGGTCGTCTCTGGAGAGCCGCGCGTGGCGATGGCCCAGCTCAGCCCGGGCCGCGGCGTGTGGGAGATCACTCCGGGCGTGGTCACCGACGTGGAGGCGGACGAGATCTTCGTCGTGCTCACCGGCCGCGCCACGATCGAGGTCGAGGGCGGGGAGACCGTCGACGTCGGCCCCGGCGACGTCTGCCTGCTGGCCGAGGGCGCCAAGACGATCTGGACGGTCCACGAGACCCTCCGGAAGGTGTACCACTCCCGATCCTGACCCTGGGAGTGGTTTTCCCACCCAGGTGTAAGAGCTATCGCACCGGACACGCTGCGTACGGCCGCGTGTACGGTGCGATGTGCTTTTCTCGATGGGTGCAGACGAAAAGCGAACCTGAGATCAGTCCGGACACCGTGGTCCGCGCCCTGTCCGCCCGATTCCCCCGGTGGACGATCTGGTGGGGCAAGTCCACTTCGCACTACTGGGGACTGTCCCGCCGTAGCGGGGGCACCCTCGTCTACGTCGAGGCCCGGTCCGCTCAGGAGTTCATGCAGCGAGCCCGCGAGATGGACTCCCGCCACCCTTAGCGAAATATCCCTTTTCAGGGCAAATGTCTTAATTGCCCGAAATTGCCGATGCGAATCTCGCCACACTTTCTCGTATTTGGCGTATTTTGCTCCCGTTGTACTGCGTTTCTCGCCACGATGGTCATTTCGCGACCATGAACGGGAGAGACAGCAATGAAACGCCGCCTGATCGCCGGCGCAGCCGCCGTGGTTGTCGGGATGCCGATGATTGTCGGGATGACCACGGCCACCGCCGCCGCCGCTCCGGTCACCGGCCTGCCCACGACCGCGTTCCCCCTGGGTCAGCCGGGCATTCCGAAGTCGGCGCACAAATCCCTCGGTGCCGGCATCGACTACTTCACCGTGAAGCACGGCACCGCCAAAGACGGCTACACGGTGAGCGTCATCGCCGGGGGCAAGGACTTCATGTCCGAATCCACCGCGCAGACACAGGCGCTCGCGGTCCAGGACGCCGGGCTGACCCCGACGATCGTGAAGTTCACCCGGCCCGCCGTCGCGGACTTTCCCGCCGCTGACTTCTGGATGGTCCGCGTCGGCTCCTGGTCGCTGAAGGACAAGGACGAGGCCGCCAAGGTGGTGAAGCAGCTCAAGGAGGCCGGAGTCAGCTCCAAGGTGGACTTCACCGGCGACGACGGCTTCCAGACGACCGGCCCGTGGTCCATGCGGGTCGTCACGATCGATCCGCGCGCCTTCCGCGGGTCCTTCCGGTCCTCCCTCGGCACCAGCGTCGCCAAGCGGGAGACGGTCTCCTCGATGGCCCGCGGCGCCGGAGCCATGATCGCCGTGAACGGCGGCTTCTTCGACATCCACACGCTCAAGAACCTGCGCGGCGACCCCACCGGGATCTCCGTGATCGGCGGAAAGATGCTCAGCGAGGCCGTACCGGGCCGGATCGGCCTCGTGCTCAAGGGCCGTACGGCACGCATCACCGAGCTGTCCTCCAGCGTGGTCGCGACCTCCGCCGGCGGTGGCAAGGCCGTCGTCGCCGGAGTGAACCGGGTCGCCAAGCCGGACGAACTGGTCATGTACACCGAGGAGTTCGGCGCCAAGACCCCGAAGAACGACGGCGCGGAAGCCGTGCTCGACGCCTCGGGCAAGGTCATCGCGGTGCGGTCGCCCGGTGCCGCCGTCACGCGGGGCACCCGCGTCCTGCACGGCGTCGGCGCCGCCGCCGACTGGCTCTGGGAGTGGGCCACGGAGGGCACGGTCATCCAGGTCAAGACCACGGTCACCGACCTGCGGACCAGGAGGACCATCCCGCTGACCCCGGAGACCCACATCATCGCCGGGGCGATCGGGCTGGTCCGCGGCGGCCAGACCTCCATCACCGCGCAGCGGGACGGCATGGCCAACGTCAACATGATCCTGCGACGCCACCCCCGCACCCTCGCCGGAGTGACCTCGTCCGGGAAGCTGATCCTGGCCGTGGTCGACGGCAGGGACCCCGGGAAGACGGTCGGCGCCTCCTTCATCGAGGCGGCACAGATCATGCGCTGGCTGGGCGCCCGGGACGCGATCAACCTGGACGGCGGCGGTTCGAGCACCATGGTGATCGGCAAGAAGGTCGTCAACCGCCCCTCCGACGGCATCGAACGCGGCGTCGGCGACGCCCTGCTCGTCATGCCCTGACAGGGAGCCTGGATACATCACAAGGGAGCGGGCCGAAGTGACCCTTCGGCCCGCTCGGCATGGTGATCAGGTGTGATTCGTCATGCTTCCACGGCGGTTGACGGCCCCTCCGCCCCACGCCGAGGGGCCGTTTCGCGTTCACGGCCGTGCGAGTCAGGGGGACCCGGACTTTCACGGCCGTGCGAGTCAGGGGACCCGGACCTCAGCCGCCTGCGACGATCCGCGCGATGCTCTCGTCGTCGCAGCTCGCCCAGAACGATCCCACGACGTCTTCGAGCTGGTCGAAGGAGGACACCTCGAACAGCACATCCTGATATTTCGTGATGTCGTACTCGGTCGTTCCCATGGCCTTGATGTCGAGCGGCCGGATGTCCATGCCCCGGAACTCCTCGATCTCGCCGTACGAGCTCAGGATCCCCGCTCCGTACGCCTTGAGCTCCCTCGCTTCACGCATCACGCCGAACTCCAACGTGAACCAGAAGACCTTCGAGATGAACTGGAGCGCGTCCTCGGTCTCGACCCTCCGCGCCGCTCTTCCCGCCACCCGGTACAGCTCCGCGAAGCGCGACGAGGCCAGCGTGTTCGCGTGGCCGATCACCTCGTGGATGATGTCCGGTTCCGGCGTGTAGAAGGGCACCGAATGGTGCCGGATGTACTGCGTCGAGTGGAAGAATCCGTCCGCGAGCACGCCGTAGAACTCCCGCAGCGGGACGAGACCCGCCGCCGGCAGGTAACGGAACCCGGTAAGCGGCTCAAGGAGGTCACTGACCTCCTGAAGTTGCGGGATCCGATCCTTGGGCAGCCCCAGTCTCTCGGCGGCGTCCAGGAACTCGCGGATCGCGTACACCTGGTGCTTGACCGCGAGTTCCCTCGACACCAGCGCCCAGACCTGGTGCTCTTCGTCGGTGTACTCCGCGTGCGGGATGGGGTCCCCCGGCCGGTGATTCAACGCCAGCGCGGCGATCGCGTTGCGCCGCTCACGGTAGACCGCGTCGGCGAACCCCGGGTGGCTCGACGCCAGCTCCACGGTCACCGAGCCGTCGTCCCGCTTGGCGACCGGAGCGAAGTATTGGGCTTCCTCGAACATACTTCAATATGACAGCAAGTCCGATTTATGCTGGCAAGAGCGACTAGTCTTAGTGGTCGATACGCTCAATATCGCTATCGTTATACGCCTTTGGCTGGTCGAATCGCACAGTCGGCGGGTAGCGTCGGTCCCATGCTCGATTCGCTCGACAGCAAGCTGCTGATCACCATGCGTGACAACCCAAGGATCGGTCTCACCGAGCTCGCCCGTCTGCTCGGCGTCGCCAGGGGCACGGTCCAAGCGCGTCTGGAGAAGCTCACCGCGCGTGGCGTGATCGGCGATTTCGGGCCCACGGTGATGACCGAGGAGATCGGCTACCCGATCCTCGCCTTCGCCTCCCTCCAGATCGCCCAGGGCAAGCTCGCCGAAGCCGTCGAGGCCCTGGACGGGATCCCCGAGATCCTCGAGGTGTACGGCACAAGCGGCCAGGCCGACCTCCTCTGCCGTGTGGTGGCCCGGAACACGCCCCATCTCCAGGAGATCATCGCCCGGATTCTCGCCTCGCCCGCCGTCCAGCGCAGCGACACGACGATCGCCCTCTCCACCCAGATCCCGTACCGCATCACCCCCCTCCTCGCCGCCGCCGTGTCTGTCTGACCGGCGGAGGCGAGGCTCGCCACTGAACGCCAGCGGGCGTTTCCGATGCGGACCCGATGGCGGGGGTGGGGGCGCGGTGATCTGGTGGGCCAGGCCCAGCAGGGTGCAGCCCGTGGTGCGGCGCGGTAGTCGGAGGTGAGTCGACGCCGAAGGTCCACGCGTCGTCAACTGGCGGGCAGTGGGGCCTGGCCAAGAACGCGGGCACCGTTGGCGGCGGAGGTGCGGACCGCGGCGAAGCCGGAGTCGATCATTTCCTGCTCGTAGGAGCGCAGCATCGGGATCAGCGGGCCGCCGTGGGCGAGTGCCGCGGTGAGCGCCGCCGCGTCACGCAGGGCGAGGTTGGCCCCTGCCCCGGCCGCCGGGCTCATGGCGTGGGCGGCGTCGCCAAGCAGCGTGACGCGGGTGGTCTCCCAGGGTGGGATCGGGACGCTGGTGCGCAGGGTCAACGGGAAGATCTCCCGCCAGCCGGCGATCATCCGCTGGATACGGGGATGCCAGCCGTACGTCATCTCCCTGACGACGGCCCTGAGCCGCTCCTGCGTCATCAGGGACAGGTCGGGCGGGAGATCCTCGGCGCGGATGCCGAAGGAGCAGGTGGCGTAGTCGCGAGTCGGCGCGACGCCCACCACGCGATGGTCAGGGCCGGTGACCGCGGTGAACACGTTGTCCATGCCCTCGGCCAACTCGACGGGGATCTTGCCGTATAGCTGGACGAGGCCGGTGCCGACGATGCGGGCGTGCGGCAGGTACTGGCGGCGGACCGCGGAATTGATACCGTCGGCACCGACGAGCACCTCGCCGGAGACGGTGGAGCCGTCGTCGAAGCGCGCTGTCACGCCGTCTGCCGCCGTCTGGAAGCCGGTCAACCGCCTGCCGTAGGTGATCGTGCCGGCCGCCTCGGCCAGCAGAGCGTCGCGCAGCGTCTGCCGGTCGATCGACAGGTGCCGCCCGCCGAACTCGATGACCTCAAGCACCTCGAGCGCGGGATCAAGGCGGACGAAGCGAGGTTCGGGTGTGTGAGCAGTGGCCAGGAACGCCGCCCACCGCTCGCGCGTCATCACGCCGGTCAGCGCGCCGATGCCCACGTCGCTCAGGTGCAGGCGGTAGCCCTGCCCCCGGACAAGGGGCGACAGGTCGCGCTCGTAGACAGCCACGTCGATCCCGGCCCTGCGCAGCCCGCTCGCCAGGGCCAGCCCACCGAGGCCGGCCCCGATGACGATCACCCTCACCGCCGCTCACCACCGAAGTACGCAGCGCGCTCGGCGGCCATGCCGACAGGGTCGTGCCAGGCGCCCCCGTGAGGTCGCGCACCGTGGAGGTGACAGCCGGAGGCGGGGCCGCCGCCATCGTGGCGTAACCGGCGAGCAACTCCTCGGGGAAGCCGTCGGGGAACCCAGGGTCGGCCGGCCGCTCGGCCACCGTCTCGGCCACCCTCCTGCCGACGTTTCCCGTAGCGCCGAAAACCAGGTATCTGCTCATGCATCGACAATCCCGCAGATCCGGCGGCCACGCAGGTTACGCGCCACCATGAGGCGATTAACGGCATGTATCGATGAAATATGGCGAACATCAGCGCACTGGACGTGATGGATCACGCTCTCGTGCACGCGCTCCAGATCGACGGCCGGGCCTCCTTCCGCGCGATCGCCGAGGTACTCGGCGTCTCCGAGCACACAGTCGCCCGCCGCTACCGCAAGCTGCGCGCACACGGCATCCTGCGTGTGGTCGGCCTGCTCGACGGCCGGCGTTTCGGGCACACCTCGTGGTCTGTGCGCCTGGTGTGCACGCCGGATGCGGCCGGCCCGGTGGCCGAGGCGCTCGCCCGCCGCGACGACACCGTCTGGGTCCGGCTGCTGTCCGGCGGCACCGAGATCGCCTGCGGCGTCCAGACAGGCGACGACCAGGACGGCGACACCCTGCTGCTGAAGAAGCTGCCGCGTACCCCGCGCATCGTCGCCATGTCCGCGCACGCGACCCTGCACATGTTCGCCGGATGGCGCAGCCGGATCGCGGTGCTCTCCGAGGAGCAGGCCGAGCGACTCCGGCCGGCTCGGCCGGACGAGAGGGAGATCTCACTGAGCGGGGAGGACCACGCCCTTCTGCGTGTGCTGGCCCGGGACGGACGAGCCGGGTACGGCGAGCTGGCGGCAGCCAGCGGATGGTCGCAAACCACCGTCCGGCGCCGAATCGACCAGCTGCGAGGCGGCGACGCGCTCAGGTTCGACGTCGAGGTCCCCCCACAGGCCCTGGGCTACCGCGCAGAGGCCTGGCTGTGGATGAAGGTGGAGCCGTCGGCACTGGCCTCGGTCGGCGCGGCGCTGGCCACTCACCCCGAGGCCGACGTGGTGGCGGCAACCACCGGCCCAACCAACCTCATGGCAGGGGTGACCTGCCGCGACACCCGCGACCTCTACGGCTATCTCACCGAGCGGGTAGCGCCCCTCCACGGTGTGCGCGAGCTGGAGACGGCACCCGTGATCCGCACGGTCAAGCGGGTGGGCGCCCTCCTGCCCTGAGACACAGCCCGCACCCGGCCGATGTCTCACTCGATGCCCGCGCCACCGAACGCGGCGAGCCGTCCGCCGACACCGATATCGAAGCCGGACTGGACGTCGGAACGTGGAAGAGGAGCATCCGTAAGTGCTGGGCGGCCGGTGTTGGTCGGCGCTGCGCTGGGCGGGAACCACGGTGGTTGGTGTTCGTAGGCGCGGAGGCGGGGGCTTGCTCCGGCCGGCCGTGATAGCGGGCCTCTGGTGATGCCGCTCTCGCGGCCGTCGCGGGCGCGGTGGTTGCTGGCACGGTGGTTGCTGGCACGGTCTTACGCCGGCCTCCACAAACCCC